>JAUWAR010000006.1 GCA_030601965.1 bacterium
ATAACATCTTTTCCATCAACATAAGTATGATTTATCCCATTTATAAAATCAAAGTTTATTTTTATGTTTTTTGATAAATCTACAATTTCTTTTTCTGCTGTCAATCCATTTTTAAGTGCAAGCCAGGCAACCGCCCTATAAGTTGCCCCTGTATCTATATATTTAAAGCCAAGTCTTTTTGCTACTCCTTTTGCTGTAGTGCTCTTCCCAGAACCTGCTGTGCCATCAATAGTAATAATCATAGAACAAAATGGTCAAATCCTCCAATAGGAATTGTATTCCCTTCTTCATCTATAATTTTGCATTTTGCATTTTGCATTTTACATTTTATTATTTCGCCTATTTCTGTAAATTTAACTTTTTTTAGAGCTTCTTTTAATAAGTTTTTTGGAATTGTAAATAATAGTTCAAAGTCTTCTCCACTATTCATTGCAAAATCTCGGGCTGATTTCGAGAACCTGCTTGCTATCTCTTTTGTCTCTTTATCTATGGGCAGTTTGTCTCGCCAGATTTGTGCACCAACTACTGATTCGTCAAGAATGTGGGAAATGTCAATTGTAAGCCCATCAGAAATGTCTATCATAGAATTTGCAAATTGACCAATATATATGCCTTCTTTGACTCTTGGCAAAGGATTTAAATGCCTTTTTCTTAAAGGAGTGTTAATCTGATTCTGAATCGCAAGCAACCCAGCATAAGAACCTCCAAGTGTCCCTGTTACACATATAACATCCCCTATTTTTGCACCAGACCTTCTTATCATCTTTTTTGTCTCTCCGATTACGCAAATAGTAATAGAAAGCACCTCTGACTTTGTAATATCACCACCAATTATTTCTACATTAAACTGTTGAGCAACATCACCTATCCCTCTATATAATTCATCAACAAGTTTTTCATCTCCTTTTGGCAAGCCAAGAGCGACAAGTGCATATTTGGGGGCTCCACCACACCCAGCAATATCCGAGATGGCAGCAGAAATACTTTTATATCCTACATCGTAATAACTAAAATAATCCATCTTAAAATGCACATTCTCAACAAAAGAATCAATTGTAGTAATCGGTATATTAGATACTTGAAAACTCTCCGCATCATCCCCAATCTTGGGAAACTGCTTTCGCAGTCCTTTTATTATTTCAATCTCAGTAGCCATAAGATCAAATACCTAAATGCCTAAATACCTAAAATTTAGGTGTTTTGGATTTTTGGACTTTTAGGTATTTGTTTTTAATGGTATGAGTGTGCATCGTCTGGAAATTTGCCCTCTTTTACCTCCTTTATATAGTCTTCAAATGCCTTTTCAATTATTGGTGTAAGATTTGCATATTTTTTTACAAACTTTGGAGCAAAAGTAGAATAGAGTCCAAGGAGGTCATTTACAACAAGTATCTGTCCATCACAATCAGGACCTGCTCCAATTCCATAGATAGGCACTTGCACACTCTCTTTTATTCTTTTTGTGAGTTCTCCTGGGATTGACTCTGCTATTATAGAAAACACACCTGCTTCATCAAGTTCTTTTGCCTGTTCAATTATTCTTTCAGCATCCTGTTCTGTCTTACCCTGAACTTTATATTCTCCCAATTTTTTAATACTCTGAGGAAGCAAGCCAATATGTCCCATCACAGGAACCCCTACAGATACAATTGCCTTTGCCCTTTTAGGCATTCCTTCAATCTTTACTCCATCTGCACCCGCCTCCTGTATAAATCTACCTGCATTTTTAATTGCAAGAGAGTTTGAGGGCTGAAATGACATATAGGGCATATCTGCAATCACCATAGCATTTTTTACACCCTGCCTCACTGCTCGTGCAGAGACAAGCATCTCATTCATTGTAACAAAAAGAGTGGAATCCTGTCCCATCACAGTCATCCCAAAAGAATCCCCAACAACTATGATTTCAACACCCATCTTATCCTCAAGAACTGCAGTAGGATAATCATAAGCAGTAAGGAGAGCCACCTTCTCTCCTCTCTTCTTCATTTCCTCAAGAGTTTTAATAGTTATGGTCATTTTTTCTCACTTGCCTTTACATAAGACAATTTCAAATCTGTCAGGGCGCTCTCAAGAAATCGTTCCTCATCCTTTGTAAGATTTCCCCTTGTTTTCTCTTTTATTATGTCAAGTGAATCAATGCTATATTTTGCAAGTTCAAGATTTTTCTCAACTTTATCTGTTATTGGATTTTTCATTACACCTAAATGTTGAAGTGCAATAGTCATAAGAAAATAGATAAGACTTATAAATGATGCCTCTGGAACCTTGCCCTGTGGACTTTCTTCTTTTTTCTCTTTCATTTGTGCCTCCCAATCCACCAATTGTAGGAGGGGTTTTCTAACCCCGATAGACTGATATCGGGACAGGAATGTCCCTCCTACAGAATATTCTTTTATAGCAGAATAGAAACATAAGTCAAGAAAAATCTGAATTTTGTTGACATAGGTCTATATAGAGACTATACATAAGATAGTGGCATTTAAACTTACCTCAAAATACTCTCCAAAGGGAGACCAGCCAGAAGCAATTAATGGGCTTGTAGAGAGTGTAAAGTCTGGCTCTAAATATCAGACACTTTTGGGTATTACGGGTTGCGGAAAGACATTTACTATAGCAAATGTAATAGAGAAACTACAAAGACCTACACTTGTTATCTCTCATAATAAGACACTTGCCGCACAGTTATACGGTGAATTTAAAGGATTTTTTTCACAAAATGCTGTTGAATATTTTATCTCATATTACGATTACTATCAACCAGAGGCATATCTCCCTACTACAGATGTCTATATAGAAAAGGATGCCTCTATAAATGATGAGATAGATAGATTGAGACTTAAAGCCACCTCTTCTTTGCTTGAAAAAGGGGATGTGATAATAGTAGCATCAGTCTCCTGTATTTACGGGCTTGGTTCACCAAAAGATTATAGAAATCTGCTTGTTAGAGTGAAAATTGGAGAACATAAAGATAGAGATGAATTATTAAGAGAGCTTGTAGATATTCATTATACGAGAAACGATATAGAGTTTGCAAGAGGCACATTTAGAGTAAAGGGCGATGTAGTAGAAATTCATCCTGCATACGAAGAGACAGGGATAAAAATAGAATTCTTTGGTGATGAGATCACAGGAATTGCTGTGATTAATACCTTGACAGGTAAGATAATTCAGAAACCAGAATGGTTGCATATATATCCTGCAAAACATTTTGTTACAACAAGACCAAGTATTGAAAATGCTATAAAATTTATAGAACAAGAATTAGAGGAAAGACTCAAGTATTTCAGGTCTAAAGGGAAGTTGCTTGAAGCCCAAAGACTTGAAACAAGGACAAAATATGACATTGAGATGTTAAGAGAGGTGGGTTATTGCTCAGGGGTAGAAAACTACTCAAGACATTTATCAGGTAGAGCGCCAGGTGAAAGACCATCCTGCTTACTTGACTATTTTCCTGAAGATTATCTTGTAATTATAGATGAGTCTCATGTAACAATTCCTCAACTCAATAGTATGTATAAGGGAGACAGAGCAAGAAAGGAGACACTTGTTGAATATGGTTTCAGGCTTCCATCAGCTCTTGATAATAGACCACTTAAATTTCCCGAATTTGAAAAATTAGTAAACCCTGTCATATTTACATCAGCAACTCCGGGACCATTTGAATATAAATGCTCAAGCAAAATAATTGAACAGATAATAAGACCCACCGGTCTTATTGACCCTAAAATAACAGTAAGACCCATTGAACATCAGATAGATGACCTTGTTGACGAGATAAGAAAGAGGACTGAAAAAGGAGAGAGAATACTTGTTACAACCCTTACAAAGCGAATGGCTGAGGATTTAGCAGATTATTTATTAAGGGAAGACATAAAGGTAAGGTATTTGCATTCAGAGATTAATTCAATAGATAGAGTAGAGATTTTAAGGGGATTAAGACTTCAGGATTTTGACTGTCTTGTTGGAATAAATTTATTAAGAGAGGGTCTTGACCTTCCAGAGGTCTCACTTGTTACTATCCTTGATGCTGATAAACAGGGGTTTTTGAGGTCATTCACATCTCTTATACAGACAGCAGGCAGAGCTGCAAGGAATGTAAATGGTGAAGTTATAATGTATGCAGACAACATAACAGATTCAATGAAAGGGGTAATCAGAGAGACTGAAAGGAGGCGAAAGGTCCAGATTGAGTATAATAGAAAGCACAATATAACCCCCACAACAATTTATAAGACCAGAGAGGAGATATTAAGCACAACCTCTATCGCCGATAGTGGCAAAGAGACATTTCAGGTTGAAGAAAAGGAAGAAGAATACTTATCTGGAATTGACAGACTTGCAAAGATAAAGGAACTTGAAAAGGCGATGAAGAAATATGCAGAGGAGTTGGAGTTTGAAAAGGCAGTAAAGGTAAGGGATAGGATAAGGAGGCTCAAGACTGGAGTGAAGAAATATTGACTTTTTTCTGAAAAGATTGTATGAAAAATCTATGATTTTCTTATCTCTCAGCAATTGCTATGGAGAAGATAGGTCGGGTGCACTTATCTTAAAAGAACTAAAAACCAAGATACCAAGATGCCAAGTCCTTGGTGCACCGCTTATCTCTCAAGGTGAAGAATATTTAAAAAGAGGGATAAAAGTTATAACAAAAGCACCTCTTCCACCATCAGGTGGTTTCCCTACACGGTCATTCAAATACTTAATACTTGATATCTTGAACTCAAGACTTATCCCAATTAGATATTTCTATACTCTCAAAAAATGGAGGGAGAAAACTATTAGTGCAATTGTAGTTGGTGATGTTTTCTTGCTTATTTTGGGAACACTTGCTTTAAAAAAAAGATTATTTTTCCTTGCACCCTGTAAGTCAGATCATCAAAATCCACATTATGCAATAGAAAGATTTATTGTAAAAAGACTCGCATCTGTAATCTTTACCCACGATGAATATACCGCCTCAAACTTGTGTAAACAAGGCATAAACGCCCTGTTTCTTGGTAATCCAATGATGGACGAACTTATACAGAATTCAGAATTCAGAATTCAGAATTCAGAATTTAAAATAGGTATACTACCTGGTAGTAGAGATGAGTCTTATAA
Source organism: bacterium (assembly GCA_030601965.1). Classification (GTDB taxonomy): domain Bacteria; phylum Hydrothermota; class UBA3073; order JACQXS01; family JAUWAR01; genus JAUWAR01. The sequence continues at coordinate 5,104 of JAUWAR010000006.1, forward strand.
TAATTTTAAGAAGATTCTTAAAGTAGTAGAATTATTATCCACACATCCCACATCTCACATCCCACAGCCCATAACATTTCTTGTTGCTGTTTCAGAAAGACTTGATGTTGAAAAACTTGCATCTGTAGTCCAGAAAGACCCCCGCCAAGATGGCTATGCCACCACTGGTAACACAGGCTTCCAGCCTGTGAAAAGAAAAGAAATTTTATTCTTTAAGAACACCTTCGCTTCAGTAATAAAGAGTTCGGATATTATAATAGGACTTGCAGGCACGGCAAATGAGCAGACAGCGGGTCTTGGAAAACCTATAGTCTCATTTGCTGGCACAGGTCCACAGACCACTAAAAAGAGAATGAAAAATCAGGAAAGACTTCTTGGAGGTGCATTAAAATTTGTAGAAGACTTTCCAAATGGGGTGGTAAGAGAGATAAACTTGGTTCTTGACAACCCAGAGATTAGGGAACAAAGAGGCAGGATTGGAATAGACAGAATGGGACCTCCTGGAGGTGCAAAGAGAATTGCGGAATATATATTAGAAGTAAAAGGGCTACCTACCTCTTGAAGATAGATAGCCCGTACTTTTCACAATACAAGATTATCGGATTGAAAGTCCAACTCCAGCTGAGTATGATGGGTATTTACCTATATTATAGTCCGCATTGATATTGAGAATAAACACTTTCAGTTTTAGACCCACTACAGTCCTAAACCCATTCTCTCCCGTGAAAGAAAGTTCTACTTTGTCGCTTTGCGGATTCCCAGTAATAGGGTCTGGATATACAAAATTGTATGTAAAGTCCATCTTTGTATTCTCAAACCCAAGTCCAAAGTAAGGGGTGAGACCAATAATTGGAATAGGTAGTTTTTTACTCACATGCAAGTTGAAGTTAGTATTATTACAAGTCACTATACCACCAACTTTAAATGATTGGTATGTAAACTGAGCTGCTATATTAACGGGTAATTTAGGTATAAAAGGAAGAGCATTAAAATTCTGCTTCAAACCCAACCCCAATAGTGATATATTAGTCTCTTCAAAGGGAACTGATATAAAGCGAATCATGAGCTCAGACCCTTTGAAAATACCGACATTAAGCTGTGGTACCAGAAGAGGTATCACAGGTATATCAAGACCACCAGGTAGTGTCTCGGGAATGTAATAAGTATTCACAGGTGGCACAGGAGTTGTTCCTTGCTCATCTCCAAATATAGTGCTTGATTCTACATCAGTAAAAGTGGTATCTACATCACCAGTCGTAGGGTCAGCAGTTAAAGTCAATACACTATAAGTCGCTGTTTTAGCATCATCTGGAATTGGCACCCACATAACTCTGGTTCCAAGGTCAAATCCAAGTGTCTTGTGTGCAGCAGCTGTATGATATAGACCGCTATTCATAGCAGTTCCGAAACCTGTTACAAGTGGCTTTGTGTAATTTTCTACGAGATCCTCACTCATTTCCTCTATGAGCTCTTCTATGGATTTCCCGTAGCTTATATTTACCACAAACAATGGAACCAGAAACAAACCAACTATCAATCTACATTTACGCATCTTACCCCCTTTAGTCTGAGTCCCATTGGCCTCAGGCTAAAACTGTTTTTATAGTTTTTGTGAAAGACGTGTTTTACTCTCTTCCTGCTCTTTCACTCGGCAGTCGAGAATTGCTCTTGCTATCAGTTGCTCCATAGGCACTACCTCCTTCCTTTGTTAAAGTATCTCTTCTATTCATAGATTCTCTCATAAGTTTCGTAGAAACTTATACATTTCCCAATTTTTGTCAACAGGCTGACCGAGAACTCAAATTTTGAACATTTTTGAAAAATAAAATCCTTTATTTATGCGGGTTTCTGAGATTGAGTTTTTGCAAAATAACCATTCTCGGTCACCCTGTCAAGTTTTTTTCTTTTTTTGTTATCGCAAAGCGAAAATGTCCCCTTTTTCTGCAAAGCATGAATGTCCCCTATTAGAGTAACCGCTTAAAAATCAAATACTTATGCTATTATTAGAGAAAAAATCTAAAAATTTCCTGCAAAAACTTGTTGACAAGCTATAATTCTTGTCCGATTACTGAATAGTAATAAAATGCGATTTATAAAGGCACAGGCTACAGGAAATAATTTTATCATAATAGACAATAGAGGTGGCATCTCTGGCAGAAGAAAACCTCTCACATTCACACCGGAATTTATTCAAAGACTTTGCGAAAGAAAGAACTTTATTGGAGCAGATGGAGTAATTGTAATTGAGAAACACTTACGACTAAAATTTTATAATAGTGATGGCTCTCGTGCTTGCTTTTGTGGAAATGGGGCAAGATGTGCGGCTCTTTATCTCTCAAAACTGGAACAATTTTTCTCCAATCCAGATGAGACTGAAAAAGAGATAGAACTTGCTACAGATATTGGAATAATACCCGCATTTATTACACCTGCCCGACCCGTCAGCCGACGGGCAGGCGGGGATACTAAAGTAAGAATTGGAATGCCATCTCCAAGAGGCATCAGACTGTCTCAAAACCTACATCTTAAAAATAAGAAATGGCATTACCATTTTGTAAGAATAGGTGTTCCTCATATAGTTATCTTTGTAAGGGATGTTGAAAAAATAAATGTTGCTGACCTGGGAAAAGGGTTAAGGTCTCATCCAGAATTTGGAATAGAAGGGACTAATGTTAATTTTGCTCAAATCAGAAAGGGAAATAGTATAAACCTGCGAACTTTTGAAAGAGGAGTGGAGGCAGAGACACTTTCCTGTGGAACAGGTGCATCTGCCACAGCAATAGCTGCATATCTTGAAGAAAAACTTGTTTCTCCTGTAAAAGTATCCACTAAAGGTGGTATGCTTAAAGTGTATATTGGTTCAATAGATGAAGTCTATCTGGAAGGTCCTGTCTCTATTGTATATGAAGGAGAAACGGAAGAAAGGAGGGTATCTTGAAAGAATATAAGCCAGAAGATATAAGAAATATTGTTCTTGCCTCTCATTCAACTACAGGTAAGACCACGCTTGCCGAGGCAATGCTCTTCACCGCTAAAGTGACAAAAAGACTTGGGAAAATAGATGATGGAACATCTCTATTTGACTATGCAAAGGATGAGATTGAACGAAAATGCTCAATAAATCTGTCTGTGGCATACTTTGAATATAAAGATAAACTGATGAACCTTATAGACACACCTGGATATTCTGATTTTTGTGGAGATGCTATCTGTGGCATAAGAAGTGTAGAGAGTTGTATTATACCAATTGATGCGGATACAGGTATTCAACTTGGCACTGAAACCTCTTTTGACCAGGCGAAAAATAATAACCTTTCTATAATCTTCTTCGTCAACAAACTAAAAAAAACGGATATAGACTTTGAGAAATGCCTTAAAGAATTGAGAGAAACATTTGGCAATAATGTTGTTCCTTTCACTGTTTTGGATGATAAGGGTAATGTCGTGAGTGTTCTGGATTCTGATACTGGCTATAAGGGGAATCTTATAGAAACAATTGCAGAGACAGATGACGCTCTTACAGAAAAGTATTTGAATGACAAACCATTTACCCCTGAGGAAATTCAAGAAGGTATAAAACAGGGTATAAAAACAGGCAAAATGATTCCGGTATTTGTCGGTAATGCGTCCGAATGCATCGGCGTGGAAGAACTCCTTAACAGCATTGCAGATTATCTCCCTGGGGCAGGCGTGCCTGAGGATAATCTATCCTCTTTTGTATTCAAGACCCAATTTGGTCTCCATCTTGGTGACCTTAAATATGTACGGGTCTTTTCTGGCACTCTTTCTGCAGGAAGTACCCTATTCAATCTCACCAAAAACCAGTCTGAAAAGATAAATCAGATATATCTTGTTAGAGGCAAGGAGCGAGAAGAAGTGGAAAGACTGACCCAGGGCCAAATAGGAATGCTGGTAAAACTCAAGAATACGGACACTGGTGATACACTGGGAACCAAGGATAATACTATATCCTTAGAAAAGATTGAATTTCCTACACCTCAATCAGATATTGCGATAGTGCCAAAAACAAAAAAGGATGAAGAAAAGGTCTCTGATGCGCTTTCCAAGATACATGCTGAGGACCCTACAATTACTTATAAATATGACCCAGAAACTCATCAAACTATTGTTTCTGGATTGGGAGACCTGCATCTCAATATTGTTTTAGAGAGAATTAAGGACAGATTTGGAGTAGAAGTTTCTACTGAACCTTGCAAAGTGCATTATAGAGAGACTATTACCAAGACAGCTGAGGCAGAGGGCAAGTATAAAAAGCAAACAGGTGGACATGGTCAATATGGACATTGCTGGGTGAGATTAGAACCCATTGAAAAAGGAAAGGGCTTTGAGTTCGTTGATGCGATTAAGGGTGGAAAAATACCAGCCAGATTCATTCCCTCTGTGGAAAAAGGATTAAAGGAGGCTATAGGAAAAGGGATTCTTGCAAATTATCCTGTAGTGGATATAAAGGCAACTCTTTATGATGGCAGTTTTCATTCTGTTGACTCGTCTGATATTGCATTCAAGATTGCGGCTACTATGGCATTTAAAAGTGCTTCTGAAAAGGCAGGTGCAATCTTGCTTGAACCTATATTAAATCTGGAGATAACTGTTAAAGAAGATTTTATGGGTGATGTGATAGGAGACCTGAATGCAAGAAGAAGCAAGGTTCTGGGCTCTGAGCCAAAAGGTAAAAGTGTAGTGATAAAGGCATTGGTCCCTGAAGCAGAATTGCACAATTATTCTGCTACACTCAGGTCAATTACAGGTGGAGGGGGGTTTTTCAAAAAAGAGTTTTCCAATTATGAACCAGTGCCAAAGGAGATAGAAAAAAAGGCAATAGAACAAAAAAAGAAGGAGGAGAAATGAACAAAAATCCGAAATCTCCCGACAAAGTCGGGACAGGCTCCATCCGAAATCCGAAATTTTTAGGATTTCATTTTTTTGTCTTACTGCTTACTGCTTACTGCTTACTGCTTACTGCTTCATTTGGAGAGATAATAGAAAAAAGTGGACCAACGCCCAGATGGGTGGAAAGACCTCCAAAATCTAACAGGATGGAGATATTTGTTGTGGGTAGGATGGAAAGAGGTATTACTCTCCAATCTGCAAGAAGGGAGGCATTTCACGATGGGGTTTCTAACATTCTTAACGAATGTATGAGAGAACTATGGTTCTTTTGCAAACAAAGGCGAATACCCGAAAATGAGATTCGTGAACTATTAAAGGGGAGTTCAACGCATCTCAGAAAACTCCTGGCACGACTGATACAGCCAAAAGGTAAACATTTTGTGGAATACAGAGATGGCAGAAAAGTATTTTATGATTGTCATGTTCTACTTTCTTTATCCCGCAAAGAAGTTGAAAAGGCAAAGAAAACAATATGGAGGGGTGCTCAGAAGAAAATGCTTAGACTACGGACTGAAAGGGCTTCTCAAGAACTTGAAGAACTGGAAAGACCACGAAAACCCAAGGAGAGACCAGTAGAAGAGGTAAAACACGAGGAGGAGCCAAAGGCAGAACAACCTATAGAGAAGGTTGAGTCACTAAAAGATGTATGTGAGCCTCAGATTGTGATAAATTCACCCACATCTGGACTTAAGATTGTCAGTAAAACCATTAAGATTGACGGGGTGGTAATGGATGATGGCAAAATCAAAAAGGTGCTTCTTAATGGCAAAGAAATAGAGCGAACAAGGGGTGTTGCAGTTATTCCTGAGGCAGATTTTCCTATAGAAGATAAATTCATTTTTTCTGTTGGCAATTTTAATCTTAAGGATGGGGTCAATAATATAGAGATAGAGGCTTATGATGAGGCTGGACATAGTTCTAAAAAGACAGTTACTGTGGAGTGTGTTTCTCAAGGTACTGCATTAAAGGTCCGTTCGCTTCCACAAATTTGGGCTGTAATTATAGGGGTGAGTGAATATACGCATTCTGATATACCCACTTTGAAATATGCACATCAGGACGCAAAGGCATTTTGTGATTTTCTTAAATCTCCTGCAGGTGGAAATGTGCCGGATGACCATATTACACTTATTTTGAATAAAGACGCTACAAGTGCAAATATATTGGGTAAAATGAATAAATTGCTCAAGCGTGCATTCAAGAACGATATGGTTATTTTATATTTTGCCCAGCATGGAACACCTGACCCTGATGGAAGTGATATATATTTTCTGCCTTATGATGGTGACCCGAATAACCTGATAGGTACTGCGATTTCACACACCCGTATTACAAAGATAACTCGCAATATACAAGCAGGAAAAGTTATCTATTTTATTGATGCCTGTCATGCAGGTGGTATGGGTGCTGCATTTGCTTTAAGAGGTGGCGGTAGTGAGGTCATAAATCAGATGGGATTAAAGATTGCCCAGGCAAAAAATGGAGTAGCGGTCTTTTCAGCATCCACTGCCCAGCAATTCTCAAGAGAAGACGAAAAATGGGGTGGCGGACATGGTGTATTTACCTATCATCTTTTAGAAGGATTAAAAGGTAAAGCAGACTTGAATAGTGACAAAGTAATAACTGTCAGAGAGGTATTTGATTATTTATATCGCAGAGTTGGAGAAGACACAGAAGGAAACCAGTATCCCGAACTCACGGGCACTTACGACGACAATATGCCATTGTCAATATTGAAATAAAGGGGGATAATGGATTTTGAAAATACCAATAAATAATGAAAAATAAAAAATCCTATCTTGCAGCCCTCTACATCACCTCTGGACTTACTGTTTTATTAGTACTCCTTAATTTTATCGGCATCTTTGATTTTCTTGAACTCAAGACCTATGACTTTCGCTTTAAGATAAGAGCGCAGGGAGAACAATCACCTCGCCCAAGACCAGATATTTCTATAATCACAATTGATAATGAATCACTTGCCGAAATCGGTAAGTGGCCCTGGCCCAGAAAGGAATTTACAAAACTTATTGAAATCCTCGAACAACAAGGAGTGAAAAAAATAGCGTTTGATATTATTATGAGCGAACAAGACCCAGATGACGAAACCCTGAAATCAGTAATGGTAAAATCAGAAAACATTATACTTCCCTATACCCTTGAATATTCAGGAAATAAACTCACACGAGTCTCATATCCTACAAAGGCTCTTAGTAGGGGTTTGATTAATAAAACCCACACTACTCTTGGCTTTATTAATATCCCAATTGACAAAGATGGTTACCTCCGACGGGCACGATTATCGGTTTCTGATAATAAAAAGACTTATTATTCCATTGCAGTCCTGATGTCCGATGTAGATTCCCAATTTCTTAAAGCATATCCTGAAATCCTTATTAACTATACAAATAAACAATTTAATAAAATCCCATTTCATTATGTAATCAAAGGAGATTTTCCTGATGGTATATTTAAAAATAGTGTGGTTCTTGTGGGAAAGACATATCCAGACTGTAAAGATATCTTCTTGACTCCAATGGGGTCTATATATGGAGTTGAAGTTCATGCAAATATTATTAATACCCTTCTTAATAGAACATTTATTCATAAATCAGCCCTCTGGCAGGATATTCTTATTCTCTTCTTTTTAATTTTATTCATCTGTCTATTTTCGTGTAGATTTAGTCTTTTGAAAACACTTGCTTTTACAGGAATAGAAATTATATTCATACTATTTATAGGCTTATATCTATTTATTGCAAAATCCTATTTTATCTTATTTTCTATGTCTTTTGCTGGAATAATACTCGCATATATAGGAACACTTGGAGTTAAAATAAAAACAGAGACATTTGAAAAAAAGCGTATCAGGACATTCTTTTCCCGATATATCGCTCCAGAAGTAGTTGACCTTATTCTTACAAATGAACCAAAATTAGTGGGGGAGAGACGAGAGATTACTGTGCTCTTTTCTGACATCAGAGATTTCACAAAACTTTCTTCTGAGCTTAAACCAGAAGGAACTCTATCTTTTCTCAATACCTACTTTACAGAAATGATAAAGATATTATTTGAAGAAAGAGGCACCTGGAACAAATTTATGGGCGATGGACTGATGGCAATCTATGGTGCTCCAATTGCCTTTGATAACCACGCTGAGTGTGCGGTAATCTCAGCAATCAAGATGATAGAAAAAGTTAAGCAACTAAACAAAGACTGTGGGAAGGACTTTCCAGTCCCAATAAAGATTGGAATTGGTATTCATACAGGCATGGCAATAGTTGGAAACATTGGCTCTTCTAATAGAATGGAATATACCGCTGTTGGTAAGACCGTGAATCTTGCATCCCGATTAGAAGAACTAACAAAAGAAATACCGTCCGCCTCAGGCGGAGGCGGAGAAGGGGGTGATATACTTATATCTGAAGAAACATACAAAAGGGTCAAGGATTCAATATCGGCAGAATTTGCGGGAGAACACAAAATTAGAGGCATTGAAGAACCTGTGAAGGTATATAGAGTCAAGAGTTAGAAAAGGGGGTCTTATGTTTTATGCATTTTTAGTTTCTTTATTACTTGTTCAAGGAGAGGGGAAAATAGCCATTCTTATGGACTATAAAGGTGATGTCTGGACAAGACAAAAGAACGAGGAGATATGGCAATTGCCTTATGTGGGTTATGGTTTCTGTAAGGGTGACAGGCTCAAAATAAAGGAAGATGCAGAGGCAACATTACTCCTTGAGGGTGACCTTGAATGGAAAGTTGGTCCCTCCACTGTTCCATATACGCTTGTCGATGAAAAAATTGCGAATCTTGTTGAGGAGAAAAAAGTAGGTTCTTCTCCTGTAAAGGGTGTTGTAAAAGGCTTGTTTAAGTTCTTCCAGGAGAAATTTGAACAGACACAGGAAGGACTTATGCAAGTGGCTGGTGTAAGGGCACTGGAAACAGTGGGAGGGAAAACACCTGTGATTCTTGGTCCCAGAAATTCAAGTATTATGACAACTACTCCTTTTCTTGAGTGGAGCGAGGTTGATGGAGCAATTGGGTATCAGATTACTATCTATGATAACGAAGGACTTGTCTTTTCAACTACCTTAATAGAGACAAAACTTGATTACACCGGTCCGGAGCTTCAAAAAGGAAGAAAGTATAGCTGGTTTGTAAATGCCATTACAGAAAGAGCCTCTTTCCCTTCAGTATGTGTCTCATTTACGATACTTAAAGATGAAAAAATTGAGCAAGTATCTGTAAAGCAGAGAGAGATATCCGAGCTTGAACTTAGTAGTGTATCAAAATATTTACTTCTGGCAAGTTTTTATGAACAAGAGGGGCTTTATATGGATGCAATGGGAGAATATTGCAAAATTCTTGTTATTTCGCCTAATAACAAGACAGCCTTGCTTTTACTGGACCAACTGCACTGGCAACTTGGCCTCTCCTCTCCAAGAGGATAGTTATAAGAAATCCGAATGACGAATGTCAAATCAAATTCCAAAATCCAAATAACAAATGTCAAAACAGCATCCTGAACTTAAAAGGGACATTAGAAGATTACTTGTCACTTTCAATAAGGTGGTAGGTTTTTCTTGACATTCTAATTTTTATATAATATCTCTTTTTTAAGATGCATATCTTACTACTTACTACTTACTACTTACTACTTACTACTAATTGGATGGGGATGTATCTCCAGGGTGAGAAAATTGGCTATACCCAGACAATCTTTGAGGAAAAGAATTATGGGTATAATATAAAAGAACTTACCTCTATGACACTCTCTATGATGGGAACAAAGAAAACTCTCAGTTCTTTCGCAACTTATAAAGTAGACAAAAATTATAAACTTCTCTCCTTTACATTTGAACTTAATACAGAGGCACAGAGAATACTTTCCAATGGAAAAATAAGAAGAGGTCTGTTTAGAAAAGTATTGGATATTTCAGTGAACACAGGTGGCAAAAGAATAAATAAAGAAATAAAATTGAAAGGCGATATATATCCAATGTCTGCATTGCCAAAGATTATTTGTAGAGGCTTGATTGGGCAACCACAAGAATTCCTTGTTTTTGACCCTTCTATTCAGGCTATAAATCCAGCAAATTGCACTATTATAAAAGAATCAGGCGATTCTATTCAAGTTAAAACTAAACTCTTGTCTGCAACTACCTTAACCTGGCTTACAAAAGATGGAATCCCTTTATATGAACAACAACCTATGGGTATTGTCGCAAAAAGAGAATCACAAGACCAGGCATTGATGATGGGCAATGCCCCTGAAATACTCACTATGTTTGCAATTCAATCAAATATAAAGATCGAACATCCAAGAGAGGTAAAATTCTTAAAGACAATTGTGGAAGGTAGGTTTCTTGAAAACGAATGTCAAACTCTTCATAATGATACTTTAATAATACAGAGTCTCTCCCCTCATAAAACAAATCAAAAATTAAAAATTAAAAATCAAAAATATCTTGAATCTACTTCATTTATTCAGTGTAAAGATAAAAGAATAGCAAAACTTGCAAAGGAGATAACCCGTTCAAGTAAAGATAACTGGGATAAAGTTAAAGACATTACAGATTGGGTTTCTCGCAATATTGAGGATGCTCCCACAGTAACGATGCCCTCTGCACTGGATGTGCTTGAACTCAGGCAGGGAGATTGTAATGAGCATTCTGTTCTATTTGTTGCATTGGCAAGAGCCATAGGTATCCCATCAGACATAGTTGTAGGATTGGTTTATATAGACGGAGGTTTTTATTACCATGCCTGGGCAAAGGTATGGGTAGGAACATGGATTGCAGTAGACCCTACTTTTGGGCAATACATTGCTGATGCAACACACATAGCACTCGCCGAAGGCGAATTGCAAGAACAGGCAAAAATAATGGATATTGTGGGTAAATTAAAGATACGAGTAATTGAATATAAATAATCCAGGAGAAAATATGAAAAAATATTATAGATTGCTATTGGTTACCTGTGATAGCAAATGGACAGATATCTAAAGAGGCCCTCAGGAGCAAGATAATAGAAACAGGAATGATACAAAATGAGTTGGTAAAAAAAGCACAAGAGATGCTTGAACAAGATGAAGGTATTGGCGAAGAGGAACTAATACTCTATGTAGATATAGAGGAAGCAATATACTTACATATTTTCTGAGCTACAGCAAATTCTTATCATTATCCAGTTTAAAGTTGACTCTTCTAAAAACAGGTATCAGTTCAAAAAAATGTAATGTGTTGATGAATACTCCAGATGAGATGATTTTTAAACCCATAAACAATGTCGGAAAGAGCAATACGCACTTTAATATAGTATATCATGGAACCCTTGTTTATAGATATGGTGTAGATATTGCTATAAAGGCTCTAAAGATTTTAAAAAAAAGCAAATACCTGAAGTAAAATTGAATATCATAGGTGAAGGAGATGAACTTGAAGAACTCACGGAATTAACCGAAAGTCTTTCCCTTGAGGATGATATATATTTTAGTAAAAGTTTTATGCCTGTCGAGGCATTACCAGGGATAATTGCAAAGATGAATGTTAGTGTTGTACCAAATAGGGCGGATCACTTTACTGATAAGGTCTTAAACTCAAAACTTCTTGAGTATGTCGCTATGAATACACCAGTAATAGCTTCAAGGACATCTTGTATAAAGTATTACTTTAACGACTCAATGGTTATGTTTTTGAACCTGAAAATGAAAAAGACCTTGCAGAAAAAATTCTTTATCTTTATAACCATTTAGAAAAAAGAAAGGGTCTTGCAGAAAATGCCCTGAGGTTCTTTGAGAAATATAACTGGCAAACTGAAAAACAGAAATATTATCATATAATTGATAAATTGATAAAGTGCCTTTAATTACTAAAATAGAAGTCCAGAAAAAGAAGCCTAATCGTAGGTCTGTATATATTGATGGTAAATATGCCTTTGGTATAGATGAAGAAGTATTATTACAATTTAATTTAGAAGAAGACCAAACCATAGATGAACAGGAAATCAAGGACATTCAAAAAGCAGAAGAAAAAAGGGCTTGTAAGGAAAGTAGTTTAAGACTGCTCTCTTACAGAATGCGCACAGAAAACGAACTACGAAAAAGGTTGAAACAAAAGAACCATAATCAAGAAGTTATTGATGAAGTTTTAGATAGTCTTAAAAGACTGGCCCTTATTAACGATTTAGAGTTTGCCCGTATGTGGATGCGAGAGAGAGGTAATTCTCGTGGAAAATTTAAACTTAAAACCGAATTATGGGAAAAGGGTGTCTCTCAAGAAATAATAGAAACTGTCCTTTCAGAATTACCCTTAAATGAATCTGAGATTGCAGAAAAACTCAGAGACAAGTGGCTGAAATCCCATAAAAATATTGGTGATGATGTCCTAAAGAGAAGGCTTACGAATTTTCTTTTGAGACGGGGAATAAGCTACGATACTATATCAGAATTAAGGATAAAGGATTCTCGTCATTGCGAGCACTAGCGAAGCAATCTTTCCTTGCAATGTGTGAGATTGCTTTGTCGGTCGCCTAAGGCGACCTCCTCGCAATGACAGTCGTGGTTGAGTGAAGTATCTATACTAATGCACCATCGGAACAAATCTTACAGGAATTATGCTTTTCTTTTTAATGCCCTCCTCTGTTTTGGTAACAACAATAAGTTCCTGAAAATAGTCACCCACAGGAATTACCATTCTGCCTCCAATTTTTAATTCTCTTATCAGTTCCTCAGGAATGGTTTCAGGTGCACAGGTAACAATAATACCATCAAAAGGTGCTTTTTCTTTCCATCCTTTATAGCCATCTCCATATCTAACAAATATATTTTCATATCCCAACTCTTTTAATTTTCTCTCTGCACTTTGTGCAAGAGGTTCTAAAATCTCTATTGTATATACTTCCTTCACAATCTCTGCAAGGACAGCCGCCTGATATCCAGAACCCGTGCCTATCTCCAGAATTTTATCATCTTTTGATATATTTACCAATTCTGTCATAAGTGCTACTATATAAGGCTGGGATATAGTTTGATTATATCCAATAGGTAGAGGCCTATCTGTATATGCCATCTCTCTTAATCTTTCTGGAACAAAGAGATGCCTCTCAACCTTTCTCATAGCAGAAAGCACAAGGGTATCTTTTATGCCCCTTTTTACAATCTGTGTCTCTACCATTTTCTGCCTGAAATGGCTATAAGAATTGGGATTACATAAAAGTGGAACTATTAAAAACAGATACATAAAACCCCCGTTTCTATACTTATATAGTAAATACGATAGATTTGCAAGTTTTTTCTTTTTTTTCTTGACAAACTTCTTAAGCAACGATAAAAGGCTTAAAAGAGGAAAGGTACTTTAACTTTTTTTTAAGGAGGTAGATGAAAAAAGAATAGTTGATGCGGTGTAAGTTCAATCTTCCATGCCAGAGGCAGGTCGTCCTTTGGCGACTTTTATTAGTTTTCATATTTTTATTCCTATCAGGATTTAATAGTCCTTCCTTTTCTGGGGCATCCCAGTCAGGTGCTGTATTTCTAATTATATTCCCAGGAGCAAGACCAACCGGGATGGCAGCTGCGTTCAGTGCTATCGCAGATGACGCCCTTGCTACATATTATAACGATGCAGGTCTGGCATTCCAGGATAAAAGTGATGCAGCCCTCCAGCATGCTAATTGGCTCTCAGGTCTTTATCCTGGTATGTATTATGAGTTTGCAGGTTTTGTCCATCCAATTGAGACGGGTGTTATAGGAGGACATATTATCTATCTTACGACTGGAGAAACCCAGGCAGTTGACCCATACGGTAGAGAGATTGCAAAATTTACCAGTTTTGACCTTTCTGTCAAAGCATCCTATGGAACAAAATTAAGGGAAAATTTAGGAGTTGGGGTTGGTGTAAAATTTATATATTGTTATCTGGTGCCATCGTGGATAATCTGGGAGGTACTTCAGGAAAAGGGCGGAGGATATGGTATCTCATGGGCATTTGATTTCTCAACTATGTATAAAACTAAAGTTAGAGGACTTACTCTGGGACTTTCTTTACAAAATTTAGGACCAGGTTTAAGTTATCTTGATACAGGCGAATCTGACCCCCTTCCCTGGACATTGCGGTTTGGTACTACTTACAAGATATTTGACACAAAACTTCACAGGCTTACAACTTCAGTAGAACTTACAAAGATATTGGTAGGTCTTGACCAGGATTTCAAAGATATGAGAGAGAATTTTGAGAAAGGAATAGAATTTATTTACAAGGATACATGGAAGGCAATTGGGGTTGAATATCTCTATTACAATTTTATTGCTTTAAGAGCAGGTTATTTCTGGGATACAGCGGGTCACAGAGAAGGCCTAACATTTGGTGGAGGCATTCACATAAGGGGATTGAGATTTGATATAGGAGTAGATTCTGAACTTTACGAGTTTGATACGAGTAATTACAGATTTTCTCTAAACTACCTATTTGGGGGATAAGATAGTTGATAGTCTATAGTTGATAGTTTATAAACCATAGACCATCAACCATAGACTGCTTTTTATCTCAGTAGTATCATCTTCTTCGTAGTCCTAAATTCCTCACCTACAGAAAGTTTATAGAAAAAAACACCGGCAGAAACCTTTTTTCCTTTATTATCCGTGCCATCCCAGGTGACAGTTGAGAGTTGAGAGTTAGAAAAAGAACGGATGAGACGACCAGAGAGGTCATAGATGCTGATAGTAGGTAGTAAGGAGTAAGGAGTAAAGTCCGTCAGCCATTTTTAAAGACATAGAGACTATCATTTGAACACCACGGGGCCCTGACCACCGCAATCTCATATTTTCCATCACCATCAATGTCACCCACTGCAGGAGTGGGCCATATCTGATAGCCCTGTTCCATCATTATGCCATGCATAGATTTTACCATTATTGGAAGAAATAATAACCTCTTCGCCTGTATATGCTATATCAAGATTTGCACACATTGGCGAAGCAAAGATCATCTTCAACCTCTCCAAAAATATGGTCTCCATTACTATTAAAGTTTCCATCAAGACAGAAATAATACAGGTCAGTTGGTATAAATTCACCACCATCATAATAGACATTCACAAAGCAATACCTGATAGGAACATAGTTAACACCTCCTCCCAGCAAAACCCATTTTGTCCCCCAGAACGCATAACAATCCTTAAGAAAATTTCTGATTCTCTCAGGGGTATCACATCCAGGATAATTAAGGTCAATCCAGGAAACAGTTCTAATAACAGCATTTATCCCTTTTTGTGTCTTCCAATCTCTTAATCTTTCAAATTCACCCTCAAACTCATCTATGGTGATAATTACATAGTCAACACTCTCCCCTTTAAGAGAGGGAAATTTTGTCACAAAATAGGGCTTAATCTTGTTGGGTGCCACAGCCAAGATGGCTGTGCC
>JAUWAR010000146.1 GCA_030601965.1 bacterium
CTCGTAGTTTTTATGAAGGATGGGATTCTAATAGACCAAATGTGATTAATTTTATCAATATAGGGATGGGACAGGATGCAAAAAAGTTTATCCTTCAATCTGTTGGGAGAGGAGTGAGAATCGAACCGATAAAAAACAATAGAAAGAGATTATTGCAGGTTTATAATGCCAAGGAGATTGATGAGGATTTATTTAACAATATCAAAAATAAAGTCTTACCAATAGAAACTCTATTTATTTTTGGAACTAACAGGAATGCATTAGTTACGATAGTTCAGGAGCTAGAGAAGGAAAGGAAAAAGGAGGGTGAGACTCAACTTAAACTTTTTGTAAATTACGATGCTAAAAAACATAAGTTATTGATACCAACTTATGGATTAGCTGATTATCCACTTATAAAGAACAGAGAATTAGCAAAGTTTGAAATAGCTCAAAAGGAATTGGAAATCCTTAAAAGGTATGCTGAATTTCTATCAGACGATAGAATATTGCTTATGCTGTATAATACCGAACCAGAAAAGATTAAAATTTTAAAGGAGAGTTTAATCAATCCTGATAATTACAAATATGGCGAAAAGAGTTTCAAGAATATAGATTTACTTATTCAAAGAATATTTGATTATTTCAGTGTTGTGCCAGAGGAGTTTGAGGATTTGAAAGAATTAAAGGAGGAGATAAGGCATTTTAAAAATATCAAGGTTTATTTGAAAGATATTAGCGAGATACAAAAGAAAATTGAGAAGGTAAAAAATTATCCACGTCAGGTAAAAGAATTACAAGAGCAGTATGGGAAAATCTCCCCTCAAGAATATACAGAGAGGGCGAAAAAATTAAGTGGCGAGAAATATTTTGAAAGTGATCATAAGAAAATCAAAATCAAATATATTGCCAATCATTATTACATTCCACTTATTTTATCTCTTGATGAAAAGGTAGATTATATCAAGCACATAATTAAAACTCAAAGCGAGGCAAGGTTCATCAATGATTTGGAAGATCATTTAACCAAAGCTGATAACAAGTTCAAGGAATTTGATTGGTGGCTGTTCAGCAAATTGGATGAAAGTTTAGACGAAGTTTATATCCCATACTATAATCCCAATGCGAACAAATTTAGCCGTTTCTACCCAGATTTTATTTTTTGGTTAAAGAAGGGGAATAATTACTTTATTGTTTTTGTTGATCCAAAGGGAACTGAACATACAAGTGCATACCGAAAAATTGATGGATATGCACAATTATTTGAAAAAAACGGAAAGGGAAAGGTTTTTAATTACAATGGATTTAAAGTTAGAATAAAATTGCTCCTAAGACCAGAAGATGTTTCAAAAGCTCCTGCGGAGTATAGACAATATTGGTTTGATAATATTGAAAAGATGGTAAAAGTGGCAAAATGATTAACAAAAGATTTTATAGCGTCGGGCACTCTGCGGATTTGCTTCACAACCTTGCCCTTTGGGTCATATAAAGTCATGCATAAACGAAGCACTTCGTAAAACATGCCAATTTGGGAGCATAAACGAAGTAGTTCGGTTATTTTAAGTTATCTGCAATTGGAGGCAGGAAAGGAGGATATTATGAGGAGTATGCTTAAGTTAGTTCTGGTTGCAGTGGTTTTGGTATCCTGTGCTATTTTCTCTTTTGTGGAGGGAAAGAAAGAAAATGCTCAGGAAAAATAAGAAGGTGTGATTATCTCATACGACGCACTAATTAGCTGTTTCTTCGACCAGGACCAGGACGGAAACTGGTTGCTGCCGGAAAAGAGAGTTAACTTTGCCGAGGATGAGGGAAAGAGATTTGCGATAACCGCCCAGGCAGCGGGGAAGAAACTGGTGTGCCCTGTCCAATGGCAGGATATTGCATATATATTGCAAGATGATGGAAAGAGAGGAAGCGTGTTTGAGGTTAATTAAAGGTTTATTAGAAAACAAAATCAGTCCCATGATGTAAAAAAAGAAAAACCCCTAAAAGTTTTGGAGGTGCTATATGAGATATAAAGTAAATCTCAAAAAAACAGAAGAAGGTTATTCTGTTTGGGTGCCCGGTTTGCCTGGTTGCTGGTCTCAAGGGAAAACAGAAGAAGAAGCATTGGAAAACATTAAAGATGCCATACAGTCATACTTAGAGACTGTCGAGGAACTAAGCAAAGGCAAAGAGTCTCGTTATGTAGAAGTAACCTATGCCTAAATTATCAGGGATAAACCACCGGCGAGCAGTAAGGTCATTTCAAAAAGCAGGTTTTTGGATAGCAAGGGAAGGTAAGCATATCGCAATGACAAATGGCGAAAGGATTATCACTATTCCGAGAGCAAATCCTGTTGATGCCTTTACAATGGCAGGTATTGTAAAAGATGCTGGACTTACCATTGAAGAATTCAAGAATCTTTTATAAGCCCTCCCCGCAACAGCAGATAACACAGCATAAAAGTTGCGGCTACCTTTGTCATCCTGAGGAGTAAGATTC
>JAUWAR010000072.1 GCA_030601965.1 bacterium
TCAGTTCTTGATTATAGAGACCAGGGATTTCTGCCAGAGTGTTTTTTGAATTTTCTTGCCTTATTAGGATGGTCTCCTGGAGGAGATAGAGAAATTATGCCCATTGATGAGACTATAAAGAGATTTAGCCTTGAAAGACTCTCAAAAACACCTGCAATCTTTGATGTAGATAAATTAGAATGGATGAATGGAGAATATATAAATAGGTTAAGTGATGAGGAACTGTTAGAGAGAATCCAAAGATTCAAAGATCCAAAGATTCAAAGATTCAAAGACTATCCTGAAACCTATCTTTTGAAAGTAGCAAACATTCTGAAGGAGAGGATGAAGAAACTTACAGACTTTTTTGAACTTGGTGCATTCTTTTTTGAGGCACCAAAAGAATATGATGAAAAAGGTATAAGGAAGTTTTTTAAAGATAAAGAAACTTCAGCAAGACTTACTATTCTTAAGAAGAGGTTTGAGAAACTTGAAAGATTTAATGTTGAGGGTATAGAGGGTGTTATAAGAAATCTTTCAGAAGAGACTGGGATATCTGCGGCAAAAATCATCCATCCAGTGCGTCTGGCACTTACAGGAAAGACTGTTGGACCCAGTCTTTTCCACCTAACAGAAATACTTGGCAAGCAGGAAGTAATTCTCAGGTTAGAAAATGCCATAAAATTCATCTAATCTTTTTCTTGACAAATGAAATGTTTTAAAATATAACTCTTTTCTAATGAAAGAAATTAAAGAAAAATTACAAGAAACAATAAAAGCGATAAGAAAAGAAACTGATTTTTCTCCTGATATAGGTATTATCCTTGGAACGGGACTTGGAAAACTTACAGAAAAGATTGAACCTGAATCAATAATCCCCTATAAACAACTGCCATATTTCCCAACTCCAACTGTGGAAAGTTACGAAGGAAGACTTATATTTGGATACCTGTCTGGTAAAAAAATAGTGGCTATGCAGGGGAGGTTTCATCATTATGAGGGCTATTCAATGGAGCAAGTAACTTTTCCTGTGAGAGTGATGAAGTTTCTGGGATGTAATATGCTCATTGTTTCTAATGCCGCAGGTGGGCTTAACCCTTTATTTGAGAGAGGCGATGTAATGATTATATCTGACCATATTAATCTTATGGGTGTGAACCCACTTACAGGACCAAATGACGAATCACTTGGGCCAAGATTTCCTGATATGCTTAACATCTATGACAGAGACCTTATTAAACTAACAGAAGAAGTGGCTCTTAAAAAAGCAATACCTGTAAAAAGGGGTGTATATGTTGGATTACAGGGACCTACATTTGAGACTGGAGCAGAATATAGAATGTTAAGAATAATCAGGGCAGATGCTGTTGGAATGTCCACAGTGCCTGAAGTAATAGTTGCCAGACATATGTCTATGAAGGTATTGGGACTATCTATAATAACGGATTTGTGTTCCCCTGATGTTCTCCAACCTGTCTCCCATGAGATTGTAATAGCCGCCGCAAATAAGGCAGAACCTATACTCACAAAACTCATAAAAGCAGTTGTTCAAAAGTTGAACGACCCACAAAAGTGGGTGCCCCGAAGTGAAAAGTGAAAAGTTAAGAGTTGAAACCCCTCCCTACTTCTTACTTTCTCTCTGCTTACTACTTACTACTTACTGCTTACTGCTTACTACTGGCTGTGGTGGGCATAAAAAACAGGTAAAACTGGGTGCTGAGGAAATATTTCGCACCTCAAAGCAATACTTTGACAAAAAGAAATATGGAAAAGCGATAAATGGGTTCAAAAAGGTTATATTTGAACATCCGGGTAGTCATTGGACAGAACAGGCACAATACTATCTTGCAAAATCTTGTTTTTTGAGTAAAGATTATATAAATGCCGAGATGGAATATGACTTCTTTATAAGGAGTTTTCCTGAAAGCAGATTTACTGATGATGCCTATTTTGAACTTGCGCTCTCTTATTATAAAGAGTCGCCCCCATATTATCTTGACCAATCCCTTCTAAAAAAAGCATACGAGAAATTTGAGACATTTGAATTCAAGTACCCTGATAGCAAATGGCAACCAGAGGCAGAAAAGTATAAACAAAAATGTATTGATAGATTTGTCAAAAAGGAACTCGCAACAGCAAAATTGTATATTAAACTTGGGAGACCAAAGCCAGCAATTATCTACTTGGAAGATATTCTGAACAAGTATCCTGAAAATAGTTTCAAGGAAGAAATAGAAGAACTTCTTAGTTCGTTGAATCGTTAATCGGAAATCTGTGGGAAAGGTCTCCTGACCTTGACTTTTTCGGCATCGGGAGATGCCTCCCACAGGCAACGAATAACAGTCTTTACAGAGAATGGAAATTAGACATGCACAACTGTTACAGGAACTGAAAGTCGGCAAACTAAGAAATGCCTATCTTCTTACAGGTGAAAATCAATACATCAAAGAGGAAATAGTCTCAAAGATTACTTCCTTATGTATAAAACCTGAATTTAAGGACCTGGATATGAACACCCTGTATGGTGAAGAAGTTGGAGAGTTTTTAATAGAAAAACTCTATACCATCCCTATGGGTTCCAAGAAAAGGCTTTGTATCATCAAAAATGCCCAGAAACTTCCTGAGAGTTATAAGAAAAAAATTATAGATTATCTTAAAAAACCTTCACAAAACTCTATTCTCATTATGCTTACAATTCAGAATTCAGAATTCAGAATTCAGAATTCAGAAGGACTCACCATCTGTAAATGCTGGAATCTGCGAGTTTCTGAACTGCATGAATGGATTATTGAATTTGTTCAAACAAAGAAAAGTAACATAGACAAAACTGCAGTAGAATTACTTATAGACCTCTTTGGCAGAGACTTATCTCTGCTCTCAACAGAGATTGAAAAACTGGTCCATCTTTCCCGTATTACCAAAAAGGACATTATTGATATGAAATGCGTGGGTAAAGAAAAGTCTGTTTTTGAATTGACAGATAGTCTTGGAAATAAAGACTATGATGGCGCAGCCAGGGCACTTAAGAGTCTTATTGAGTGGAATGAAAAACCAGAAAGGATTCTTGCAATAATTGAAAACCATTTTTCCACTCTTCTGAAGGTTAAAAAGCATGTGCTAACGAAGGAAGTAATGAATGGACAAGTGCAAGATAAAATATCAAAACAGATAAAACATCCTGCCTTTGTTATCCGGAAATGCATATCTCAGGCAAGAAATTATACCTATGAAGAGATAGTTGATATACTCTCTTTCTTTTATAATATCGACCGCGAGGTTAAATCAGGTATTTATGACAGAGATTTCTTATTAGAGGAGACTCTATTTAATTTTCACCGCCTTTTTGGCGGAGGTGGGCAGGAATCGAACCTACCGTCCGTCGGCTGACGGACAACTGGATTTGAAGTCCAGCAGAGACACCAGCCCCTATCCACCTCCACTTTAAATCTCAAACTCAAAGTACCAAATCCCAATTATTTTTTTAAGATTCTGACATCTCCAACTCTTTTAGTAAATCCCTGTCTATCAAAATATTCAAGTAATGGCACTGCATATTTCCTTGTCGTGCCTAATGCCTCTTTTATCTCAGATGCCCTCAATTTTTCCTTGTCTTTGAAAAGACCCTTGATAATTCTCTTTGCCTCTTCTATTATGCTTTTGGGAAATATTATGTCCTCTGATACCTTCATCAAAACGCCTTTTTCAATAAGAGCCCTTACAAGGTCATCTACTTTAATCAGAGGAGGTTGAAATCTATGGGATTCTAAATCTCGGACTATTTGGTCACCACCTTCTAATTTTAAAGAAAATCCCCTTGCCTTTATATGCCTGCCCCTTGCCTCAATCTCATCAATAATATTTAATATCTCATCAAATGTCTCATCGTCAAATTTAAGACCTATTTTTAGTCTTTCCTTGTCAATACCTATTTTGAGAGGATTATCCTTGTGAAATTCCTTTACTTTTGAAACTATCTCATTCTTAATACTGTCTAATTTCTCTTTTTTGAAAATATAGTTTCCACATATATCAACTTTATCTTTAAGAGAATTTAAAAGGGCATTAAATTTTTCTGGATGAAGTTGTATCTTTTTCTTGACTGTAGATAAGGGTTTAAAACCATCTTCAAGAAAAATAGATAATGCCTCTTTATCTGTTGCTTTAAGGAGTTTCTCAAGTCTATCTCTGTTCCCTTTTCTGAATCTGTGATACCTATCCGGGAGACTATCAATTACTTCTCCCCCACCCAGAAGACCTATACCGGCTTTTCTCAAGATGAATCTATCTCCTCTGATACAAGACATTGGCTCTTCAAGTCTTATCTGAGAGAAAAATGGAGTCTCATCTTCTATCTTTCGTGTTCCAATAAGTGCAAGTCTCGCCATAAATTCCCCACTACCGAAATAGACCTTTACAGGTAATAAATCCTTTATTAAACCACATTTTTTAATAGGCTCAATATACGCATCAAACTTTTTGGTAGATAAATTTTGCACTTTGCACTTCGGGGCACCCACGAAAGTGGGTCGTTGCACTTTCCAAATAACGTCTCCCCTTTTTATTTTATCCTTTTCCACCTTCTGTAGATTAATTGCTACCCTCTCACCAGCACTTACGACTTCTTTTTCTTCATTATGCTCCTGTAGATATCTAACTTTTGTCTTAATCCCGGATGGAATAATTATCAAATCATCTCCCTTTCTTATCTTGCCAGAAACAAGTGTGCCTGTGATTACAACACCTATTCCCTTGAGTTGAAACACTCTATCAATGAATAAACGGGTAAAAACACCATCTGTAGGTCTATCAGGAATAGAATAAAGGGTATCATCCAGAATAGACTTAATATCAGTAATGCCCTGGCCTGTCTTTGATGAAAATTCTACTAATGGGGCATCTTTATAACACGAGTCTTTTATGAGATTTTTAATGTCACCTTTTACTATCTCAATTGTCTCCTCATTAACAAGGTCTATCTTGCTTATTCCGATAATTATCTTTTTTATACCAAGTAATCTTAAAATATGAAAATGTTCAATTGTTTGAGCCATTACACCCTCATTTGCATCTATAACAAGAAGTCCAATATCAAAACCACCAACACCTGCAATCATATTCTTAATGAATCTCTCATGTCCGGGCACATCAATTATTCCCACTCTTTTAGATTTTGGAAGGTCAATATAGGCAAATCCTAAGTCTATTGTGAGACCCCGTCTTTTTTCCTCTGCCCATCTATCTGTGTCTATACCTGTGAGCGTCTTAATAAGTTCTGTCTTGCCATGGTCCACATGGCCTGCTGTCCCTATTATCTTACCCATTTCACTGCGTCTCTTATGATAATAAAATCATCATCAAAGAGTGTGCGTACATCAAAAACAACTCTCTTGTTCCAGATTCTTGCAATTATAGGTATCTTATATTGCCTGAGTTTAGAAAGTATTTTATCTTCAGAAACCTTCTTTGACTTTATTGCTACAAGATATGTTGGCAGACTTTCTCCTGGCATTGAACCCCCACCCGTTTCTGAAAATCCATTTATTATCTCTACCTCAAACCTGTTCTCTGTGCCCTCTGTGGATAGTAATCGTGCAAGACGCCCTGCCTTTTTCTTGAGAACTTTATCCTCTGCTAAAATCATAGAGAGGACAGGACTCTCTTTTTTAATATTATCTGTATAGAGATAATTATGGATAAGGGATTCAAGAGTAGATAAAGTAACTTTATCTACTCTTAAGGCACGAACAAGCGGATTTTTTTTAAGTCTATCAATAATTTCTTTTTTAGATAGTATAATGCCTGATTGGACTCCTCCAAGAAGTTTATCACCACTGAAAGTTATTATGTCTATACCTGTAGCAACTATTCCCTTTATTGTAGGCTCTTCATAAAGTTTAGTAGGACAACCACTACCCAGGTCCATCATTGTTAAGATATTATGTTTCCTGCCAAGTGCAACAAGGTCTTTTAAATCTATGCATCTTGTAAAACCTATCATCTTAAAATTACTATGATGACATTTAAGCAGGATGCTTGTCCTTTCTGTAATGGCATTTTCATAGTCTGAGAGATAAGTTCTATTTGTAGTGCCCACCTCAATTAAGTAAGCACCACTTTTTGCAAGCACATCAGGGAGTCTGAAAGAGCCACCTATCTCAATAAGTTCACCTCTTGAGCAAATTACTTCTCCTCCGAAGGTGGATCCGCCTCTGGCGGATTTATCTTTTGCAAATGTATCCAGGCACAGCAACACTGCACCTGCGTTATTATTTACCACAAGCACATCCTCTGCACCAGAAAATTCTGCAAATAATTTCCTTATATGAACATATCTCTCTCCTCTCTTACCTGTAGAGAGGTCAAATTCTAAATTTGAGTATCTTGTAAAGACATCTTTTGATTGTTCAAAAAGATTTTCTGAAATAGGGGCTCTACCAAGATTCGTAGAAAGCACTATACCAGTGGCATTTACCACCCTTTTAAGACTTCTATTTTCCTTTTCAAGACTTGAGAGGAGGTTATTATAAAAGGTCTCATAGGAAAATTTCTTTGTCTTTCCCGACAGGATTTCTGTCCTTATAATCTGGAGATTT
>JAUWAR010000107.1 GCA_030601965.1 bacterium
GTCTCTTTCGAGCATTCTTGCAACAGTATATCTTGAAGTAAGGTCCATAATATTCAGGATATTGAATTTTGAAAGCCATTCTGAGTTGTATCTGATAGTTGTTTTCTCTTTATCAAGAATTTTATATACCTGTTGCATATAAGTTTTGGCATTTTTTTCCACTTCCTGTTTAGAGAGTTTTGGTCTTATTTTTGACCTTCCAGACGGGTCGCCTATTTGTGCAGTAAAGTCGCCGATTATAAAAATAATGTCGTGACCGAGTTCCTGGAATTGTTTCAGTTTTCTAAAACAGACTGCATGTCCTATATGTAGGTCAGGGGCTGAGGGGTCTGCTCCATATTTTATCTTTAATTTTTTGCCTTTTTTAAGTTTTTCTTTAAGGTCTGGCTCTGTAATTATTTCAAGTGTCTTTGTTTTTATGATATTTATGTTCATAGGTCTATTTTATAGTAAGACTTCGCTATGTCAAGAAAATAGTTGACAGATTGAAATTGATATGGTTAATTGGTGAGTGGTTTATTAACAAAAAGAATGATGGAAAATAGAAGATATTTATTTTTGATTTTCTTTTTTGGTTCTTTCTTTGTTGTTTTTGTGGCAAGACTTTTTTTTCTTCAGGTTGTGAGTGGGGAGAAATACAGGAGATTTGCAAGGGAGAATTATCTAAAGCAGATTGTTGTCAAGTCGCCAAGAGGCATAATTTATGATAGAAATGGACGGATATTGACAGATAATATCCCAAGTTATTCACTCTCTGTTGACATCTTAAAGGCTAAAGAAGAGGTAATTATCAGGCTTACAAAACTTCTTGATATAGACTCCTCTAATTTTAAGCGTGAAGGGAACAATTTAGTGCTTAAAAATATTTCATTTCATAATATATGTGCAATAGAAGAGCGACGGACTGATTTTCCTTATGTTTCAATTTTAGTAGAGCCTTTGAGGAGATACAATGGAAAAGAGGTCTTTTTGCATCCTCTTGGTTATTGTGGAGAGATTTCAAGAAAAGAACTTAAAGAGATAGGTGGGTATAAGCAGGGAGACTTTATTGGGAAGAGGGGAATAGAAAAAGAGTATGAGTCTTTTTTAATGGGTAAAGATGGGGCGTCTTATGTAGAAGTTGATGCGAGAGGCAATGAGGTTAGTGCTCTGGAAGGTGAGGGTTCTTTTATTCCTCCCATTCCAGGCAATAGTCTATTTTTAACCATTGATGCAGAATTACAGAGGTTTTCTTATAATTTACTTGAGGATAAGGGGGCGATAATTGCTATAAATCCAAAAACAGGAGAGGTGCTTGTATATTGTTCCAAACCAGGATTTGACCCCAATCTTTTCTCTCTGGGGATTCCTCTTTATTTATGGGAACAATTGAAGGAAGACCCTGGGACTCCTTTATGGGATAGAGTAAAAGATGGAGCACATCCACCAGCTTCTGTATTTAAACTTGCGACAGCTATTATCGGGCTTAAAAAGGGGATTGTAAAAGAGAACACAAAACAGATCTTTCCTTGCGATGGGAGTATCAGGATTGGAAGAAGGGTCATGAAGTGCTGGGAAGAGCATGGCTCACTTGGACTTAAGAATGCAATTATACAATCCTGTGATGTCTATTTTTATCAACTTGGAATGAGTATTGGCTCTGATGAGATAACAGCAGAGGCTCAAAAACTTGGATTTGGAAAGGAAACAGGAATAGATATGCCCTCTGAATCCATGGGCTTTTTGCCCACGAGAATATGGTATGATAAGAGATATGGTAAAGCTGGATGGGGAAGGGGTGTTGCGGCGAATCTGGCAGTGGGACAGGGAGAAATACTTGTTACTCCTCTGCAACTTCTATTTTTTATCTCAGGAATTGCAAATTATGGATTAATAGTCCGGCCTCATATTTTGAAAAAAGTTGTGGACTCAAGAGGTGAAGAGATTTTTAAGCCATCTCCCAGGGTAAGAAGGGTTTCTATAGACAAAGAGATACTTGAGTTTATTCGGTCTGCAATGTTCGGTGTTGTCAACGATGAAAAAGGGACAGGAAGGCTTGCGGGTGTGTCTGGTCTAAAAGTTGCAGGCAAGACAGGAACAGCCGAAAACCCACATGGTGAGGACCACGCCTGGTTTGCGGCATTCGCCCCTTATGAAGACCCTGAGATTTGTATTGTAATTTTTGTTGAAAATGGAGGTATGGGTGGTGCTGTTGCGGCTCCTATTGCTGGAAAGATAATTGATACATGGATGAAATCTAAAAAATTAAAAATTTAGAAATCTAAATTATTGCGTCAAGAAAGCTTTTTCCATTTTTTAAGGTTATTCCAAAATAGTCTGCTATAGTTGCTCCTAAATCCGAGAAACTATCCCGAGTTCCAAGATTTATACCTTTCTTGACTTTTGGACCCACGGCAAGCACTGGCACATATTCTCTTGAATGGTCTGTGGAGGGGGTAGTAGGGTCTGTGCCATGGTCGGCTGTGATGAAAAGGATATCCTCTTCTTTTATCATTTCAAGACAAGATGGCAGCCATCTATCAAAATCCTCCATTCCTCTTGCAAATCCCTGAACATCGTTTCTATGTCCCCAGAGCATATCAAAATCTATAAGGTTTATAAATATAAGTCCGGAGTTCTGGTCTTTCATAACTTTAAGTATTTTGTTCCGTCCGTCTTTATTATCTCTGGTATGAATTGCCTGTGTGTATCCTTTCATAGCAAAAATATTATCAATTTTCCCAATTAGTGTTACAGGAAGTTCTTTTTCTTTTAAACAATCAAGGAGTGTTGGTTCTGGAGGAGCAAGAGAGAAGTCTTTTCTTTCAGTGGTTCTTTTGAATGAGTGAGGGGTTCCGATAAAAGGTCTTGCGATAACCCTACCGATAGCAGGGAAAAGGGTTCTTGCTATTTCACATAGGTTATATAGTTGGTCAAGGGGAATTATGTCTTTATGAGCAGCTATCTGAAATACCGAGTCTGCAGATGTATATATAATAGGTGCTCCTGTTTTTAGATGCTCCTGTCCAAGTTTTTTTATTATTTCAGTTCCAGATGCTGGATACCCTCCGATTGTTTTTTTGCCAATTACATTTTCAAATTTCTTTATCATCTCTTTTGGAAAACCATCTGGATAGGTTGGAAATGGTTTATGGAGGATAATACCTGCTATTTCCCAGTGTCCGGTAGTTGAGTCTTTACCTTTTGATTTCTCTGCCATTTTTCCGTATGCTCCGCGAGTTTGTTTCAGGGGTTTGACGCCCCTTATATCTGTGATATTTCCAAGACCAAGATTCTCAAGCGTAGGCAAACATAATCTGCCATAAGCCTTTGAAAGATTTGAGAGTGTATTGGTTCCTTTATCGTTATATTCTTCCGCATCAGGGAGCTCTCCAACACCTACGCCGTCAAGTAGAATGAGGATTACTCTTTTCATATTTTATCCTGCATAAATTCTTTTTATTACATCTATTGCCTGGTTCTGAATTCCGTAGTCAAGGAGAACAGGGTGAGACTTTTTATAAAATATCACTGCTTTTTCATATTCTCCAAGTTTTTCATATTCAAATGCCTGTTGATATGTGGCAAGACCAGATATGATAAGCAGAATTATAAACACCACCAAACCACTAAATCACTAAATCATATTTGTCAAGAGATAATCAAATACTGTCATTTTTTTATTGACAGGAAAGTTATGATACATTACTAATCACTAATAACCAATTACTAATAACTGTAGTAAATGGAGGGATGGCCGAGTGGGTGAAGGCGCACGACTCGAAATCGTGTTTGCGTTTAAAAAGCGTGACGGGGGTTCAAATCCCTCTCCCTCCGTTAGAAGTCAGAAGTAGGAGGTAGGAAGTGGGAAGTAGAATAAAAATTTGCGTAATCTGTAGCTGTTTTTTAATTGGCATTCAAGTCCATGCAGATGAGTTCTCTCAGTTTAGAAGACTTAAAGAAATGGGTAAAGAAAGGGCGAGGATGGTTACGGAAAGGATGACCAATCTCCTGGAGGAACAACCCGAACTAAGAAAATATATATCCAGACCACCAAAAAGATATTTTCCTCCTAAAAAGGGAAAAAGAATATTTAATATACTTGCTATCAGGGTTGAGTTTCAGGAAGATACAAGTTCACTTACTACGGGAAATGGGAGGATGGATATGGATGGTAATCCTTTTCCTTATGACTCACTTGGTTATCCTACCCATCCTGACAG
>JAUWAR010000020.1 GCA_030601965.1 bacterium
CTTACAAGAAATAGGGGTGCAAAGAACAGCCAGTAAAGAAATGAGATAAATCTTGCAAAAGAGATAACAATTCTTTCTTTAAACCTCTGGGCAAGTGTTTTGGGTAATATCTCTCCAAATAGGAGAATAATGAAAGTAGCAATTATTACAATGAGAATTTCCGGTAATCTGTCTCGCCATAACCTTGCCGCAATTGCACCAAATGCTACAGTGGCAAGGTTAACCCCACACAGGATAGGAAGAAGAAACCGTGTCGGATTTTCTATGAGGACTGATGCAAAGGTTTTTCCTTTCTTTCTTATTTTTATTCTGTCACAAGCGACAAAAGAGATTTCGCAGGCTGAGAATAAGGCATAAAAAAGGAGAAGTATTATTAGAAATATCATATCCTTATTGTCATTGCGAGCGTTAGCGAAGCAATCTCATCATTTAAGATTGCTTCGTCGCTTTGCTCCTCGCAATGACCGTCTCGTTTCACTTTTCATAATGCGAGCATTACACTTTCAAGGATGTCATCCAGGGTGACGAGACCAGAAACGCCTCCATATTCATCAATTACGATACCTATATGGACACCCTTTTTCTGAAATAATGATAAGAGCCGGTCAGCCTTCATAGTCTCAGGTACAGTAAGCACAGACCGCATAATATCCCTCACCTCTCCACCTCCTGAACGAATAAGTAAATCCTTTAGATATAAAACACCAACAATATTATTAAGCTCACCTTTATATATAGGCACTCGTGAGTGTTTAATCTTCTTTCTTGCCTGTTCAAGAGAGGTCTCTGCAGAAAAACATTCCATCCTGGTTCTATGAGTCATAATCTGCTCAGCACTTTTTTCTTTCAACTCCACTAACTTTTCAATAAACATTGCTGGTTTCTTTTCAATGAAAGCCTCCTCTTTACTGATTTTAACCATTGTCCTGAAATCAGAGCGAGAAAAAGAAGGAGATTTTTTTATCTGTAAAAAAGATGTAAGTTTATTTAGAGGAAGAGTTACAGGCAAAAAAAGAAATCTGAAGAAATGGATAATTGGACTTACTTTTAGAGAAATCTTAACAGGATTTCTTATGCAATATAATTTAGGACTAAACTCACCAAATACAAGTATGAGATATGTTACAATCAGAGAGACTATAGCAATCCATTTTGGCTCAACATCCGCAAAGAATCTATAGACAAGAGAAACAGCAAGTATAGAACAGGCAATATTAACAAGTGTATTTCCAAAGAGAAGAGTTACAAGGTAGTCCTGTGGGTTCTTTATTGGTCCCACACATGACCTATGTGCGTGAGCAGAGATTAATTTCTCTCTTGTGAACCTGGGGATACGAAAAATAGCTGCTTCTGTGCCAGAAAAGAAAGCAGAAAGCCCGAGACAAACCAAAAAGCCAATAAGAGTACATAAAGTTTGCATAAAAAAATTCAAAGTTCAAAATCCAAATGTCAAATGAATGTCAAATGCCCCAATGTCCAAAAATTTGTCATTTGATCTTTGGATTTTCCGCCAGAGGCGGATCTGCCTTAGGTATGATATTTGACATTTGAGCTTTGACATTTGAGATTTCTTAAATAGTGTTCTTCCTTTTCTGTCATTAAGTCACTATGCTCATATCCCAGTAGATGCAGTATGCCGTGGATTAAAAGATGTGCAACTTCTACCTTAAACTCCATCTTTCGGGATTCTGCCTGTTCCTTTGCTCTATCCAAGGAAATGTATATATCCGCTATATCGGTTATCGGTTTTCGGTTATCGGTTTTCGGTTTACTGACTGCTGACTTTTGGAAAGGTGTTGTAATTAGAAAAGATAATACATCAGTGGGATTGTCAACATTTCTGTATTTTTTATTTAACTCTTTTATATAAGAGTCATCTACAAGTGTTATTTCTACATCAAAATCTGCCTCTTCGCTTTGTAACACCTTATTAGCAAGAGACTTAAGTGCTCTTTTATTTACTGTGAGGTGATTGCCTCTTATATTTTTGTTTAGATTCTGGAGGGTTATGTTCATTCTTATAAGGTATTCTTGGGTGAAATGCACCAATGAGTATGGGAAGAAAACTTTCCTTTATTTTAGTAAATTCTTGCATAGAGAGATTGCTAAGAGCAAGCTCCCCACTTTCAATCCTCTCTGTAAATATGTCTTTTATGACACCTTTTATCCTACTTGAACTTGGCTCTTCCAGAGATCTTGCCTTTGCTTCTACGGCATCGGCAAGCATTACTATTGCAGATTCTTTTGTATCTGGTATAGGTCCTGGATATCTGAAATCCTCCTCATTTACTACTTCACCATTTTCAGATGACACCTCATCTTTGGCTTTAGTGTAGAATGATTCTATAAGTGTCGTTCCATGATGTTCCTTTATAATATCAACTACCTTTTGAGGAATATTGTGCTTTTTGGCTAATTCTTCTCCATCCCGCACATGAGAAGTAATGAGAAGGGCACTCATTCGGGGCTTGAGTTTGTCATGGGGATTTTTAATACCCCTCTGGTTCTCTACAAAATAAGTAGGTTTATTTATTTTGCCAATATCGTGATAGTATGCGCCCACTCTTGCAAGAACAGTATTTGCATTGCAACTATTTGCACCTGCTTCAGCGAGATTGCCTACCATAATGGAATGGTTGTAAGTTCCCGGCGCCTGTTTTGCAAGTTCTCTAATAAGAGGTTTATTGAAGTCTGTCCACTCAAGTAAAGTGATGTCTGTAGTTATTTTAAATATTCTTTCAAACAATGGCAAAAAACCAATGGCAAGGAAAGTAGAGCCAAAACCTCCTATAACACCATAACCCATAGATTTCAGAAATGTAATTCCATTACTTCCTTTAACTGCCTCAATAGAAATTGCCACACCTATGTAAGTCAGAGTGACATAAACAAGAGGTTTATAGAACTCGGACATTCTCTTTACCTTGCTTGCACCAAAAATAGCCATCACACCTGTTGCAAGTCCTATAACAACAACTGTCAGAGGTGCACCCTCTACAACACTTTCTCTTGAAAATAAAACTTCAATAAAAGTCAAGAAAACTACAGAAATAATCGCCATCTCTGCAGAAAAAAGCAGACAAATAAGAATCCCTGCCATTGCCACAGGAATAAGATACAAAGCAAGACCTGTTCTGAAAACTACAGATGATATTCCCACTACAATGATAGAAACAACCAGAATAATAGAAAATTTCTTTGGTTGTTGTAACAATTCTGGCTTTATAAAATGAACAAATACAATTAATAGAATAAATGCAATGATAAAAATAATATTCTCACCTATAAAAGTATGAAAATAGGAAGCAGGCTCAAGTTCAGTAAATGATGCTACTTTATCTATAACATCCTGAGTGATTTTCTCATGTCCACGAACAATCATTTCACCCTTAAGAACAATGCCCTTTGTAGGTGATATACTTTCTACTGCTTCTTTTTTTCTCCTTTCTACTTCTGCAGAATTAAAGAATAAATTCGGCTTTATAAAAAATGAGCCAAGTTTTACAAATGTATTCACAACTTGAGGTGATACCTTTTCTTCACCTTTAAATATTTCAAGTCCCTGTTCTTTAATCAACATAAGAGATGTCTCAAGAGTGAGTATATCAGCACCCTTTCTTATTTCTTCATCCCGAACATTCGGGATAATGATTACATTAAAAGGACCAATCAAGTCTTTTTCTTCAACAATCCCCTTTTTTAGCAATTTCTCTATAATACCAATGAGTTTTTGTGGGATATCTCTATATTTATAAGAAAGAATAATCCTCGCATCACTCTCGTCAAAAGATGGAATAAGTTCTATAATCTCTACGATGCCAGCCTCTTTATAAGAATTTTTCTTGTTTCTCAATTTCTGGACATTGTTTTCAAAATTTTGTAGTGATTCTTTTATCTTATCATCTGGATGATAGGAAAATATGGGAGGCACAGACTCCCTTGCCTTTTCCTGTTCTTGTTCAAGTTGTTTTGGTGGCTTTTTTATATAGAAGGTATAAGGAGCTACAATGTTGCTCTTGGCAATCGTGTTCGCAGTTAGAGAGGCTCTTTTTTTTCTGAATGATGGGGATAAAAAATTAAGAATAACAAGTGTGGATAAGAAGAGAATCCCAATAGGAAGGTTAAAAGGTTTAAAGGTTGAAAGGTTAAAAGGTCTTTTTTCTACTTTTCCACTTTTCATCTTTTCTACTTTTTTACTTTTCTTTTTCATATGCCGCAACGATTTCTTTTACAAGTTTATGCCATTGGAACTTTTGTTATTCACAAAAGTTCCAGGTTCTTATTTATTTTTATATTTTTAGCTTTTTGAGTTTTCTCTCTCATAAGCTTGCACAATTTCTTTCACAAGTTTATGCCTGACGATATCTTCTTGGGTGAGATGGACAATTTTTATTCCTTTTATATCTTTTAGAATATTTGTTATATGAATAAGTCCAGACTCCCGACCATTTCCGAGGTCTATCTGGGTTACATCCCCTGTAATACATGCCTTTGAGTTCACTCCAAGTCTTGTTAAAAACATCTTCATCTGAAGCTTTGTAGTATTTTGTGCCTCATCTAAAATCACAAAAGAATTACTGATATTCCTACCTCTCATATATGCAAGTGGAGCAACTTCTATATTTCTTTCATCTATATTCTTCCGAATTTCACTATGCGGCAAGAGTTCATATAAGGCATCATAAAGCGGACGCAGATATGGGTCCACCTTTTCCTTTAAATCTCCCGGAAGAAACCCAAGCCTTTCTCCTGCCTCCACAGCAGGTCTTGCAAGAATTATTCTTCTTGTCAGTTTATTCTTAAGTAGCCAAACAGCCTTCGCAATAGAGAGGTATGTCTTCCCCGTGCCTGCAGGACCAATACAAATTACAATATCATATTTTTCAAGTGCCTTAAGATACCCTTCCTGACCAGGTGTTTTTGGCTTTACGAGTCCCTGATGAAGTAGGAGGGACTTTCCAGTCCCGATATTCGGGGTTAGAAAACCCTTCCTACATCTATTATGTTCAAAAAGATATTTTATCTCCTCCTCATCAACGATTTTTCCTTTTTTAATCTCGTGGACAAGAGTATCAAGACACTTTCTGGCACTCTTTATTTCCTCTTTCTCCCCTGTTATTATAATCTGTTCTCCCCTTGGCACAATACTTATTCCATAATTCTTTGATAAAAGTCTCAAATTTTTATCTTTTATACCAAAAAGGTGAAGGGGAATGATTCCTTCAAGGTCTACTTTCTCTGTCACCATATCGTCATTCTACCCAGCTTTAGCTGAAGGTTTTTACCCTGCACTCCCGCCTGCCGTCGGGCAGGAAAGTGCGGTAGAATACAAGAACGGCTACTCTACCCAGCATATAACTTATGTGCTGGAGAATAGCCGTTCTAAAAAATTCGTTTTTTTATGGTCTGGGAATCCTCAATTTCCATCCAGGATAGATAAGATTGGGGTCCTTTATGAGGTCCTTGTTTGCCTCATAGATTTCACGCCATCTGCCGTAATTTCCCTTTCCGTATACCTTCAAATATTCCGCCAGTTTTGAAAGCCAATCACCCCTCTTTACAACATATAGATCTCCCTCCGCAACTTCTCTCGTCCTCGCCTCTTTTACTTTTTTTGCTTCCTTTATCCAGCCTTCAAGGTCCGATATTTTTCTATCAAGTTCGGCAATCTCTGCTCTCAAGGCATTTACTTTTGGCTGTTCTTCGTCAATTATTACCCTCGCAGCCGCTTCTCTATTCTTATACTCTTCTATAAGTACACGTGCTTCCTTCTCTGTATACTTTTCTTCCTGGGCATAGCAAAGCCCGGTTATAAATAAACAAAGAACAATGCCTGTAATCAAAGTTCGCTTTTGCATTTTAACACCTCCTTTTTATTTTGGACATTTCTACTTTTTCTTTTTAAGAGATTCCTTTTCGAGAGACACCAGTTCAGATTCAAGTTCTGTTATTCTGAACTCTTTATCACTCTTCTCGTCCACTGCTCTTTCCCTTTCTCTTTCCAGATTCTCCGCCTTCTCTTCAGCACTTTCTGCTGCCCATTTTACTTCATTTAACTCATCCATCGTCTTCTTGGATGCCCCTTTTGGCCCACATCCCAAAATCATAACAAACGAACTGATAATAATCAATGGAAAAATTTTTCTCATTTCCTTTCACCTCCTTTCATCTTCAATTTATATTAAATTTTGGCAAAAAAAGAAAGTCTTGTCAAGAAAAATTTTTATTTAGTTAGCGAAAAAATCTTGACAAAAAGAAAACTTACTCTAAACTCTTTCAGAGGAGGGCTAGTCCTAATTGGTAAGGCAGCGGACTTGAAATCCGCCGGGAGCAATCCCATGGGGGTCCGAATCCCTCGCCCTCCGAGTATAACTCAAAATGCAAAAGTTAAATAGGAGGCGTTATGGGCGACAAAGGAAAAAGAGATAAAGGCGAGAAAAAAATTAAGAAAAAATCTAAAGAAAGTATCGTTGAGAAACGTAAGAAAAAGAAAAAGAAACTCGCTGAAAGAGAATGGTAAAAAGGATTGGATTGCTTCGCTATCGCTCGCAATGACACTCAGTGTCCTGTCATTGCGAGGAGCAAAGCGACGAAGCAATCTAACAAGATTTTTTTGCAAAAGTTTTTTTAATTATTTTTAGTTGACAACTCGTTCTTTACCCAATTAACTGATTGCTAATCAACTAATTAACTAACTATGTGGATATTTATGCTGTTTTGTGGATTGATTTTATCTAATCCCTTTAATAATAACATATTACGCATCAAATAAAAATGTGGATAACTTTGTGGATAACTCTATTTAAATGTCTGTTATGTGGTTGATTTTTAAGGAGGTATCTGGTGGATAGTAAAGAAGTTTGGAAGAAAACTCTTTTGATTTTAAAAGATTCTATAAAAGAGCAAACATTCAATACCTGGCTCGAACCCACAGAAGGGGTCTCTCTTAAAGGAAACACTCTACAAGTTGATGTTCCAAATCAATTTTTTATAGATTGGATTGAGGACCATTACCGGTCAGATATTTACGAGGCTCTTAAGTCTGTCGTTGGAGAAGATATAAAGATACGGTATCATTCCCTTGGTAAAGGAATGGAGACAATAAAAGCATATACACCTCCAATAAAACTCTATACAGAAGATGCCTCCCACCTTCAAGGCAGATATACTTTTGATACATTTGTTGTCGGTGAGGGTAATAAGTTTGCCCATGCCGCATCCCTTGCAGTAGCAAATCTTCCTGGCAAGAAATATAATCCACTTTTTGTGTATGGAACAGTAGGACTGGGTAAGACCCATCTTATCCAGGCTATTGGAAATTATCTGAAAGATAAAGAAAAGAGTCTTAAGGTATATTATACATCCTGCGAACAATTTATGAATGAGTTAATAGATTCAATACAGAACTCAAAAACGCTTCAACTTAGGAAAAAATATAGAAATAAAGATGTCTTACTTATTGATGATATACACTTCCTGGAAAAAAGTGAAACACTTCAGGAGGAGATGTTTCATACTTTTAACGCCTTATATGAAGAAGGAAGACAAATTGTTTTTACATCTGACAGACCCCCCACTGCATTCTCTTCTCTGGAAGAAAGACTTGTCTCCAGATTTCAAAGTGGTCTTGTGTGTGACATAAAACCACCCTCATTAGAGACACGAGTTGCAATACTCAAGAATAAATTAGAAGTTCTAAAAGGACCACCCATTCCTGATAATGTCCTCTTATTTATTGCAGAAAGAATAAAATTAAATATAAGAGAACTTGAGGGTGCGCTTATAAAGATTCTTGCTCAATCTTCAATTATAGGCGTAGAAATAACTATTGAGTCTTGTAACGAATTTCTCAAAGATATGTTAACCAAAAAAGAAGAAGATATTAAACCAGAGCAAATTCAAAAAATTATTGCAAGTTATTATAATATTACCTTATCAGCACTAAGAGGTAAGAGAAGAGTAAAACAGGTCGTATTTCCAAGACAAATCGCTATATATCTTGTAAGAGAACTTACTCCCCTTACATTTAAACAAATAGGAGACTTATTTGGTGGACGAGACCATGCAACTATTATACACGATTTTAATAAAATTAAAATACTTATAGAAAAAAATACTAATATAAAAGAAGAAGTTATCACCATTGAAAAGAGGATAAAAAGTGAATAAAGTTTTTTGTGTATAATTCTCTCTTTATCCACACAGTTATACACAAAAAATATATAAAAGATTCACTTATCTATTCTTGTTTGATATACTTTTTACACATATCCACCGTCCCTACTACTACTACTATATATATATATAAATTATTAGTATTATTTTATTGTGGAAAAATATAAATTAAAAAAACTTGACAAATACTAACTCTTGCAATATAGAAATTATGTAGCGTCTAATCTCTGTATTGGACGAAAGAGAGAATAATAGTTCTTTGACATTTATATGGATTGGTGGTGAGGTATTAAAAGGGTAAGCTACTAAGGGTGTATGGTGGATGCCTTGGCACAGGAAGGTGATGAAGGACGTGGCAAGCTGCGATAAGCCTCGGGGAGGTGCAAACAACCTTAGATCCGGGGGTCTCCGAATCCGTAAACGGATCCAGACTAATATCTGGATGCCCCTGTATTCAAGTGCAGGGGGATGAACCCAGAGAAGTGAAACATCTCAGTATCTGGAGGAAAAGAAAACGAAAGTGATTCCCTGAGTAGTGGTGAGCGAAACGGGAATAGCCTAAACTCATCTGTACATTAAAGCCTGCATGCGTTGTGCAGAGAGGGTAGTGGGGCCCATTTGGAGTCAAGTGCAGAGAGACTCAAGAAGTTACAAAATTCCTGCTTAGTTGAATCCCGTTGGAAAGCGGGAACCATAGAAGGTGATAGTCCTGTAAGCGAAAAGCAAGGAATCTTCTTGGAATAGGTACCCAAGTAACGCGGGACACGTGGAATCCTGCGTGAATTTGTCCCGACCACGGGATAAGGCTAAATACTCTCCTGTGACCGATAGTGAACCAGTACCGTGAGGGAATGGTGAAAAGAACCCCTGGCGGGGAGTGAAATAGAACCTGAAACCATATACCTACAATCAGTAGGAGGTTTTTACTGGGGTATAATTCCGCCTTTGGCGGAGTTCCTAGTAAGACTGACTGCGTACCTTTTGTATAATGGGCCGGCGAGTTTCTGTCTATAGCAAGGTTAAGCTTTTATAAAGTGTAGCCATAGCGAAAGCGAGTCTTAAATGGGCATATTAGTTATAGGCAGAAGACCCGAAGCCAGGTGATCTACCCATGGCCAGGATGAAACCTCGTTAAATCCGAGGTGGAGGTCCGAACCGGTGCATGTTGAAATATGTTCGGATGAGCTGTGGGTCGGAGTGAAAGGCTAATCAAACCTGGTGATAGCTGGTTCTACCCGAAATAGCTTTAGGGCTAGCCTCGGAAGATGAGTGAAGGAGGTAGAGCACTGGATGGGCAATTCTCCGCTGAGCGGAGGAAAGTTCAACCAAACTCCAAATGCCTTTACTTAAATTCCGGGAGTCAGGGTGCAGGGGATAAGCTCTGTATCCGAGAGGGAAACAACCCAGACCGCAATCTAAGGTCCCTAAATAGAGGCTAAGTGGTAAAGGAAGTAGAGTTCCTAAAACAGCCAGGAGGTTGGCTTAGAGGCAGCCATCCTTTAAAGAGTGCGTAACAGCTCACTTGTCGAGGAATTCTGCGCCGAAAATGATCGGGGCTTAAGTCTCTTACCGAAGATGCGGAATACTGCAGTGTGCAGTCTTTAGCGGTTAGTGTTTTTTCACTTATCTCTATTCACTTATCACTGTGGTGTTGGTAGGGTAGCATTCTCTCCTGCGGTGAAGTTCCGATGCGAATCGGGATGGAGCGGAGAGAAGAGAATATGCCGGCATAAGTAGCGATAATCCCGGTGAGAAACCGGAACACCGAAAGTCTAAGGTTTCCTGGGGAAGGTTAATCCGCCCAGGCTTAGTCGGCCCCTAAGCCGAGACCGAAAGGTGTAGGCGATGGGAATTCGGTTAATATTCCGAAACCACCGGAAAGACGCTGACCAAAGAGATGACGCAGAAGAGGCGACCAGCCTGCCTTTGGTTTGGTAGGTCTAACCCCGCACTTAAGTGCGGGGGATGGAGAGGGTCATACCCATAAATTGGTCTTTATGTTCTGCCCAGAAAAGTCTCGGAGGAAGTCTTTCAGGTGACCGTACCGCAAACCGACACAGGTAGACGAGGTGAGTATCCAAAGGTGTTCGGGAGAATCTTCGTTAAGGAACTCGGCAAATTAACCTCGTAACTTAGGAAGATGAGGTGCCCCAAGTAAGGAGAAATAGAAGATGTTAGATGAAGGATGTTGGGCTCTGCTTGATATCTGGAAACTAATATCTGAAATCTATCTTGAAAGGGGTCGCAGTGAAATGGCCCGAGCGACTGTTTAACAAAAACACAGCTCTCTGCAAACTCGTAAGAGGAAGTATAGGGAGTGACACCTGCCCGGTACCGGAAGGTTAAGGGGAAGGGTTATTTCCTCCGACTTGTCGGAGGGGAGAAGCTCTGAACCGAAGCCCTGGTGAACGGCGGCCGTAACTATAACGGTCCTAAGGTAGCGAAATTCCTTGTCGGGTAAGTTCCGACCTGCACGAAAGGTGTCACGACTTGGGCGCTGTCTCAACGAAGATCCCGGTGAAATTGAAGTGGCGGTGAAGATGCCGCCTACCCGCGACAGGACCAAAAGACCCCGGAACCTTTACTGCAGCTTGGTATTGGGTTTTAGCAAGATTTGTGTAGCATAGGTGGGAGGCTATGAAGCTCAGGCGTTAGCTTGGGTAGAGCCGTCAGTGAAATACCACCCTTGTTTTGTTGGAATCCTAACTTCTGGTGTGTAGCCAGAAAGACAGTGCCTGGTGGGTAGTTTAACTGGGGCGGTTGCCTCCTAAAAGGTAACGGAGGCGTCCAAAGGTTCCCTCAATTCGGTCGGCAACCGAATGGTGAGTATAAAGGCACAAGGGAGCTTGACTGTGAGAGAGACATCTCGAGCAGGTGCGAAAGCAGGGCTTAGTGATCCGGTGGTTCCATGTGGAAGGGCCATCGCTCAACGGCTAAAAGGTACTCCGGGGATAACAGGCTAATTCCTCCCGAGAGTTCATATCGACGGAGGAGTTTGGCACCTCGATGTCGGCTCATCGTATCCTGGGGCTGAATAAGGTCCCAAGGGTTGGTCTGTTCGCCCATTAAAACGGTACGCGAGCTGGGTTCAGAACGTCGTGAGACAGTTCGGACTTTATCCGTCGCGGGCGCAGGAAACTTGAGGAGAGCTATCCCTA
Source organism: bacterium (assembly GCA_030601965.1). GTDB lineage: Bacteria > Hydrothermota > UBA3073 > JACQXS01 > JAUWAR01 > JAUWAR01. The sequence goes on from JAUWAR010000020.1 coordinate 11,334, forward strand.
GTACGAGAGGACCGGGATGGACAAACCTCTGGTGTACCAGTTGTCCTACCAAGGGCATCGCTGGGTAGCTATGTTCGGAAGGGATAACCGCTGAAAGCATCTAAGCGGGAAGCCCACTCCAAGATAAGGTTTCCCGTGTATCAGGTCTTCGGACTTGATACCCTAAAGATTCCCTGTAGATGACAGGGTTGATAGGCCACAGGTGTAAGCCTCGTAAGGGGTGTGCCAAGTGGTACTAATAAATCGTGCGTCTTATCCTGCCAAACCACCAATCCTTTTTTAATATTAAAATCTCTATGACATAAAATTATGAAGATAGCACTTGATTGTATCCCTTGTTTGTTAAAACAGACGCTCAGGACAGCAAGGATGGCAACAGATGACCCGGATGAGATAACAAGGATTATAAAAGAAACTGCAATAAGACTTCCATTACTTATGGAATTACCTACCCCCACTCATGCGGGTAGAATAGTTCATGGACTGCCAAGAGAACTCCTCGGAATACCAGACCCCTATAAAAAAGAAAAGGTAAAACATACTAAAATTGCTCTTGAGATTTATGAGAAATTTAAGGAGATTGTTCAAGATTCAGAGGATGGCCTGCTCTCTGCAATAAAGATAGCAGTAGCAGGAAATATTATAGACTTTGGAACCGGTGAGGTGTTTGATATTTATAAGGAAGTAAATGATGTCATTGCCCAGGATTTTGCTGTTCTGGATTATAACGAATTTAAAAGAGCACTTGACAAAACTGATAAAATACTCTATTTAGCGGATAATGCGGGAGAAACGGTCTTTGATAAAATTCTGATTGAGCAACTTGGTAAGCCAGTCTCCTATGCGGTTAAAGGTCTGCCTGTTCTCAATGATGCGACTTATGAAGATGCTTTAATGGCCGGGATAGACAATGTCGCCAATGTAATAAATTCAGGCTCTGATGCACCGGGCATTGTTCTGGACTGTTGTAATCAAGAGTTTAGAGATATGTTTAATAAAAGCCAGTTTATAATAAGCAAGGGACAGGGAAATCACGAGGCACTCTCAGATGTTGATGCCCCTATATTTTTTCTTATGAGGATAAAATGTCGGCCTGTTGCAGATTATCTTGGACTGAAAAAGGGAGATATTATACTAAAAATGCAAAACGCAGTGACATGCCACTGATTGTCATTGCGAGGGACGAAGTCCCGAAGCAATCTCAAGACAGGGTCGGAATAGGCTCCACAATCTATGAGATTGCTTCGCTGACGCTCGCAATGACGAGAAGTAAGAGATAACATTATGACTTTTCAGGATGTTATAATGCAACTCAATGAGTTTTGGGGTAAAAAGGGGTGCATTCTTCTCGAACCTTATCCGGGAGAAGTTGGAGCAGGCACATTTAATCCTGTCACATTTTTCAGGGTATTAGGAAAAGAACCCTGGAAAACTGCGTATGTAGAACTCTCAAAAAGACCAAAAGATGGTAGGTATGGAAAGAATCCGAATAGGTTACAGCAGTTCTATCAGTATCAGGTTGTATTAAAACCACCTCCACAGGATGTTCAGGATGTATATCTTGATAGTCTAAAGGCATTGGGTATGGAGATTGAGAAACACGACATAAGATTTGTGGAAGATGACTGGGAATCTGAGACACTTGGGGCAAGGGGTCTTGGATGGGAGGTCTGGTTTGATGGAATGGAGATTACACAATTTACATACTTTCAGGAAATGGGTGGTATCTCCCTTGACCCTGTATCAGTTGAACTTACATATGGCCTTGGAAGAATGGTTATGATTATACAGAAAAAGGATTCTCTTTTTGATGTTGAGTGGAGAGCGGGGATAAGTTATGATAAATTATATAAGAGGAACGAGTATGAGTTTTCGGTATTTAATTATGATGAGGCAGATACTAAATTATACCTCTCTTTATTTTCATCATTTGGAAAAGAGGCAAAGAGACTTTTTGAGAAGGGGCTTTTATATCCGGGATATGATTGTGTAATTAAGAGTTCTCACATTTTAAATATCCTTGATGCAAGGGGTGCGATTTCGCCTCAGGAACGTAAAAATTATATATCAAAGATAAGAAGACTTGCAAATAATGCCGCAAAACTGTATCTAACACCTACCGAAGTATCCAGTCATTGCGAGCGATAGCGAAGCAATCTCATAGATTGTGGAGCCTGTTTTGAGATTGCTTCGTGACTTCGTTCCTCGCAATGATAATTCTACTCCTTCATCATTTTCTTTATAAATGGTGTAAATAGGTCTATGGGTATAGGGAATAGGGTTGTGGAATTCTTTTCTGCTGCAACATCTGTAAGAGTTTGAAGGAATCTGAGTTGGAGTGCTCCCTCTTGTTTGTTTATTACGCCTGCCGCTTCTGCAAGTTTATGTGATGAGTCAAGTTCTCCTTCTGCATGTATTATCTTGGCTCTTTTTTCTCTTTCTGCCTCTGCCTGTTTTGACATTACCCTTTTCATCGCATCTGGTAGTTCAACCATCTTTATCTCAACATTTGTTACCTTGATGCCCCAGGGGTCTGTTGCTTCATCAATTATTGTCTGAAGTTGTACATTAATTTTATCCCTTTCTGACAGGAGTGCATCAAGTGATTCCTGGCCCAGAATACTTCTAAGGGTGGTCTGTGCAATCTGAGAAGTGGCATAGAGATAGTCCTGAACCGCCACAATTGCCTTGGATGGGTCCATTACCCTGAAATAGACAACTGCATTCACACCAACAGAGACATTATCCCTTGTGATTACATCCTGCGATGGAACATCCAGGGTAACGACTCTTAAGGATACTTTGACTAACCTGTCTATGAAAGGAATAATAAGGATGAGCCCTGGCCCTCTTGCACCAACCAATCTACCAAGTCTGAATATAACACCTCTTTCATACTCTTGCAGAATCCTTATCGCATTAGCAAGAAGTATGATAACAAAAAATATGATTACACCGCCGATAAGCCCCATAATACCCTCCTTTTAATCATTGCAAAATTATCAATTAACAATTAGCATCTCAAAATTGATAATTGTTTATTGTTAATTGCTCATTTTGCATTTTTCTTTACCCTCTCCACCTTTAATATAAGTCCATCTACATCTACTACCCTGACTTTTGCTCCTTTTTCTATGTTTTCATCAGCGATTGCCTTCCAGATTTCACCGTGAACAAAAACTGTGCCTTCCTCTTCCCCTTTAATTTTTCCTCTCACCTTTCCAATTTCTGCTATAAGTCCCTTTTTGCCTGTTGTAGGTTTTTTTCGCCAGGTTTTAAATGCCAGTCCAAGAGCGAAGATGAAAAATGCGGCTGTGCAGGCAGTAACGGTAATTATAAGTGGTATAGAAATCTGAAAAAATGGTGCACCAGGCTTGAAGAGCATTGTAGACCCAAGAAACATAGATATGATTCCCCCTGTTGCTAATGGCCCGTAAGTAGGAGTCAAGACCTCAAAAACAAACAGGGTTATACCAAGTAAAATAAG
>JAUWAR010000008.1 GCA_030601965.1 bacterium
CATCATGGGTTACTTATGCAATCTATAAATTTCTCCTCATTCCTTTTGACCTTGTCTATTTACGCACTTCAACTTTCATCCTTGTTATTGGATCGCTTGTCCAGTTAGTAGAATTATTCCTAAAAAAGATGGTAAAACCTCTATACTCTGCTATGGGTATATTTCTTCCCCTTATCACAACAAACTGTGCTATACTTGGAACAACATTCCTTGTAATTGATAATCAATATACCTTTTTGAAAGCCACTATATTTGCTATAGGCACTGCTTTTGGGTTTGCGCTTGCACTTATACTTATTTCTGGGATAAGAGAAAGATTAGAACTTTCACCTATACCTGATGCGCTTAAAGGGGCACCCATAGCATTTATTACTGCATCGCTTATGAGCCTTGCCTTTCTTGGATTTTCAGGACTTATGGGACTGTCAATCTAAATAGGAGATTACATATTAAAATGCAAAAATATTTTTATTGTTGGAGTTAATCCGTAAGGATTTTATTTTATAAAAGGCTAACGCCTTAACTCCTTTCAACTTTTTAATTTTTGATTTGTAATTTTGCATTTTGAACTTTGATTTTTTATATGGTAATAGGGCAGGGTATAAATGTGATTATGAAGACACAGAATGATAGTATTCCAATCATCCTGTGTTTGGTATCAATAGTTGCGGCATCGTTTAAGGGAGGGGGATGTTTAATGCCTAATAGTGTTACAAGGAGTGCCCACATAAACCAGCCGGGCCATTTTATTCCCAATATAATCATAAGTCCTACCATTATTATTCCTATGACTTTATGCGCCTTTCCAAAGAGACTGTAGGATATATGCCCACCATCAAGTTGACCTATTGGTAGTAAATTCATAGATGTAATAAATAATCCAACCCATCCTGCAAAGGCAACAGGATGCAAGAGTATGTCATATCCCGGAGCAGGTGGTTGGATAGATATTTTTGTGAGAAACCAGAAAAGTAGGGAGTTCCCCATTGATATCATACCCGGTTCTTTGGTAACCAACACAGTTTTTGAGAGTTTGATACCAATGATAGTTGCAGGGATAGCAAAAATAAGTCCCATAAGTGGTCCAGCCGCTCCGACCTCCATAAGTCCTTTTCTGTCTGGAATGGGTGATTTTATTTTTATCACTGCTCCAAATGTTCCAAGCAGAAAAGGTGCAGGTATAAAAAAAGGAAGGGTAGCTTTTATTCCCAGTCTTTTGCAGGCAAAATAGTGCCCAAATTCATGTGCGCCAAGAATTAAAAGAAGTGTAAAGGAAAAAGGGATGCCATAAATGAGATTTCTTAAATTGTGAAATGGGTCCTTACCGCTGAGCACAGTCCCTGCCAGGATAGTTGTAAAGATGGTAATTATGAACAGAACGATATTGATGGTGGGTTTTAACTCTCTATTATTTCCTTGCACTTTGTGGTGATATTTTCTGTGTTGCCATTAGTAAGATAGTCCTTTAATTCAGTAAGTTTGTCGTTTATCTTTTGGTATGAGGCATAATTATTTGACTCAACTACAAGAATTTTATCATCAGTTGTGGGTTTTGCAGTTTCGGTTTCTTCAACGAGTTGTTCAGAGAGTTTTTCTCCTGGCCTGAGACCTGTGAAGACAATCTTTATATCTTCTGTTTGGTAACCAGAAAGGGCAATCATATCCTGGGCAAGGTCGGTTATTTTTACCTGTTCTCCCATTTGTAGGATAAATATCTCTCCTCCTTTACCCATTGCCCCTGCGGTAATAATAAGTTGCCCTGCTTCTCCCATTGTCATAAAGTATCTTTTTGCTTGTTTATGGGTTATGGTAATAGGTCCGCCATCTTCTATTTGTTTCTTGAATACAGGAATAACCGAACCACTTGTGCCAAGAACATTACCAAATCTAACAGTTATAAAAGAACAGATGCCAGAAGTCAGAGAACAGACTTCTGTTTTCTGTTTTCTGCTTAGGGTCTGGACATAGATTTCATTTATTCTTTTTGAGAGTCCCATAAGATTTTTGGGATTTACGGCCTTGTCAGTTGAGACCATTACAAATTCCTCTATTCCATATTTATAAGCAAGGTCTGCAAGATTCTGGGTTCCAAAGACATTATTTTTTATTCCTTCAACAGAATTGATTTCTAACATTGGAACATGTTTATACGCGGCGGCATGATAGATTATCTCTGGTCTCTGTTCTTTGATTATCTGTTCGCATCTGGAGAAATCTCTCATATCTGCTAAAAGGGTGGAGATTTTAAGGTGTGGAAATTCTCTTTTTATATCCAGTTCAGTAAAGAAAAGTGCAGTTTCTGCTCTCTCAAATAGTATGAGGGTATCTGGATTATATTTCGCAATCTGAAAACACAATTCCCTACCAATAGAACCACCTGCCCCTGTAACCATAACTCTCTTCCCTGAAAGATGAGATGCTATGAGACGGGTATCAAGTTTAGCAGGGATGCGTCTTAAAAGGTCGGACATATTTACATTTCTTGTCTGACTCATTGACACTTGTCCGTTAGCTAACGGATTGATTATATTGCCAAGAGCTGGTAGTGTCTTGAACTTCACCTTTGCGTATTCACAGTATTTAACGATAGACCTCATTTCCTTACCACTTGCAGACGGGATAGCAAGGATAATTTGGACAACTTTTAAATCCCTTACAATTCTCGGAATATCTTTTTGATTACCCAATATAGGAACTCCTTGTAGATGCATTCCTTTATTTTCTTTAGAATCGTCAATAAATCCCACAAGATTATAGCCCAATCCTGGGTTTTCTTTTATCTCTTTAAAGAGCATTACACCTGCATTTCCAGCTCCAACAATAAGGAGTCTCTTGCCTCCTCTCATCGTCCGATACGGGGATGCGCTACCTTCTTTTTTTGTTCTTGCTACAAATCTAAGTCCACCAATAAATATTATAGTAAGAAGCCAGTCAATAATAGGGACAGACCGGGGGTATCCTTCTGCTCTAAAAAGTATAAATACAAAACCGATTATCACAAGAGTGCTTAACCCTGCGGCTTTAATAATTGCCCAGAGGTCGTTCACAGATGCATATTTCCATATTCCTCTGTGTATTTTGTAAAAGTAAAAGATTATGCCTTTTGCGAGTATAACAAATGGAAGTGTCTTTAAGAATAATGTAGAATATTCAACAAAGACGAACCTTCCTAACCTGAGAACAAAGGAAAGGTAGTAAGCGAGAACAACTAATACAGTATCCAATAATGCGCCAAATATTGGTTTTTTCATAAACTGTGGGAAAGGTCTCCCGACCTTGATTTACCTTCCCCAACTGTGAGAAAGGTCTCCTGACCTTGATTTACCTATTGATATCGGCATCGGGAGATGCCTCCTACAATAAGATATTACAAAAAAGGGGACAAGGGTTTAATAAATTAAACCCTTACTGTCCCCTTTTCGTTTTCTAATCTATCCCTGGTTACTTTATAACGAGTATCTTCTTGGTAGAGGATTTTTTGTTCATTTCCAGATTACAGAAGTAAATTCCCGAGTTAACCTTTTTCCCTCTTGCATCTGTCATATTCCAGTTAGCAACTTTATAACCAGGTTCCTCAATAACACCGTTTTTCAATGTTGTTACGAGTTTACCGGTGATATCGTAAATCTTCATATCTATCCTGCTCTTTACCGGGATAGCATAGGTAATCTTTGCGTTCTTAGTAACAGGGTTGGGAAAGATTGATAGAAATTCAAATCTCGTAGGTATAGTAACCCTATCTTCTTCCACTCCATAAGTACGAGAAACTATCTGAGCTATAAGTGTGTCATTACCAGGATTCACATCACTACTAAGGAGTGTTACTACTGTTATAGTAAAGGTGTTTGCATCAGGAGGCACAGTCCAATCTGCAAATGTTACATCATCTGTCCCGCCAAAAGGTAATATTGCGTATTGTGTATCTGCATAAGTATAACCCTCACCAGTGATAATACATTCAACTTTAGGACTTTCCCCTTCATCTCCAAAGTTTTCACACCGTACTATAACATTATATGTAGAATCTATATAGACTGTATCAGGTGGGAAGAGAACAATAGTTGGACCAACATCTCTTTCTCCCCTTACAGTGATGGTGTCAGAACAACCTATTATAGCGGGAGTCGCGTAATCAGCCACTGTAATCACTAATGAATTAGTAGCATGATCAGCAATCATATCAGTATAATCGGTAGGTCCCTCAAGTATCCGGTCGCAAGGTAACGGGTCCCCAGATAAAGTGACTCCAGTCTCATTAGATTGGAACTTAATTACTCTTGGTAGTCCATCAGTAGTTACATTCCCATATACATCACAAGGATTCACTGTGATTGTAAACTCAAAGTTCCCATAGATTGGGTCTGTCTGGACAACCACTCCATAGTGATCAAGTGAAGCCACGGGTGTCCAGGTGATATTGGGTGATTCGCCTGTAACTGTACCACCTGCTGTAGCAATAGCTTTCAGGGTCTCAGCTTTCCTGTTCGTGAGCTGTACAGTGTGCCGTCCATTCGTAAACATTGTGTCATAGACAGTGCCTATTCCATCATCATTATCTACAACTCCTGTCCCACTCCACATTGAAGTATCAGCAGTTCCAGTATGAGAAAGTGTAATTGGAATAGTATCCTCACCATATGTATAGATTTGGTTACTATCAGCATCAAAGGCAGTAATAGTGAGCGTAACAGCATTATTCACAGTCAGCGTCTCTGCACTGGCTTCGACCGTAAAGTAGGCTGCCTCTCCAGTAGGCACGACAGTCATCAAGAATGTATCAGCAGCTGCCCCTGCTGTTGCAACTATAGTATCAACCGCAGTTTCTGTAAGGGCGGGGTTGCCCGTATAAAGCTTCGTTAGCCTGACACCATAAACCAATTCCCTGTGCAGTATAGTAGTATCGGTATTTATTGTATCTACAAGAGCGGCACCAACAAGTGACCCAGCCCCTGCAACAAGATTGTCAAAGGTAGTATCAGGTGGAGTATCATAAAGGATGTTGACTGGATTACCAAATTCATCAAAGTATGTGAAGGTGAGTGTTTCTTCCTGCCCAGCAGAAATAGTATTGAAACCAGCAGTAATTGCTATAGAGTCTATCTGGGCACACCCTGTATCAGCCTCAAGGTATATAGTAGTATCTACTGTAGCAGCACCATCACTTGCATCTGCTGTAAGAGTAACAACCTGTGCCTCGGTTCCACCATAATATTCAAGGTTAACAGCAAATACACCGTTTACGTTAGTGGTATCTACTGAATCAACTGTCCCATATGAGACTTCAAATGTAATCTCCCTATTCCCAGTCGTGTTACCATACTTATCCTTGGCTAATACATTGAAGGGAATGCTAGTTGAATCATCAGACACAACTAACTCATCACCACTAGGCCACACAATTTTCGAACTATCCCCATCCACTATATCACCAACAGTATAAATAGATGAGATATCCGTATCTACACCTCCACTATCTGCAGCAGTTATTTCATCAAATGATGGCATTGTCTTCGTAGTATCTGTGGTATAGACTATCTGAATCTTGCCGGCAGTCACTGACTTTATGCCTATAATCCCTGCACCACTTGAAGTGAAATCAATCATACTTGTATCCGCATCTATATGGTTATCATAGGCGTCCTGCAATTCTGCCACTATTGTTACATCCTCAAGAACAACAACAGTATCAGATGCTGGAGTAGTAACTACTTTGGCTACCGGACCATGGGCTACAACAATATCAACAGTTGCACAGATTGAAGGGTCGCTACTTAACTCTGCTCTCACTGTACCAGTTCCTGTATGAGTTCCTGCAGCAAAGTCAGTGGTAACATAACCATATCCAGTTGTTGTGTCAAAAACAGGTGATACAGTTCCAACCCCATCTACACTGTAGTCAATCCTTTTATTATATACAGGGTTGCCGTGTACATCCTTTAAAGTATCCTTTATCGTTACAACCGCTCCAACCAGGACTGAGGTTGCACTTGCTTTTATAGTAAGCTCCGTAGGAATACCACCTGTAGCTCCACCTCCAGGATATTCAGCATCAAGCCATGGTACATAGGTAACACTGTCATCTACAGGACTTCCAGTACCAGCCGGATTCGAGGTTGCATTCTTTGGTCCAGTTACATTACCCCACCAGTTGTACTTGGCATCAAGGTATTCGGTAGGTGTCGCGACATCAAAGTAAATTGCTTTTTCACTACCAGTAAAATCAGCCCCTGTGAAGTTGTTATAGCGAACTATCACATCAAGGGCATCAAAGGCACCACCCTCAAAGTCCGCGTCCTCAAGACTGCTTAGAAAATCGAGACCGTAACCGCTGAAGGTGTTGTACGTTATCACTATGTCACCAAAGTCACCACCATCTGAGCCTTCTTCATAAAACACGAGGGGTTGGGCCTGGGTGTTGTGGGAAAAGGTGATGTCCATAATGTCTCTAGTACCCAACATTAAAGGTGCACCATTATTCCCGGTCATAGTATTGTAGCTGGCGACATTGGCTCCTGAGCAGCCACCGTTATGAGTTATGGCGAGCCAGTTCCCAGCGGTCGTCGCGTGGCCGGTGAATACATTATAGTTAATGGTGAAATTGTTAACTATCCTGTCATCAGAAATATTGATGCACCGGTCTCCTCCTGCTTGGAGGAAGGTGTTGTACAGGATAGTGGAACTATCAATGGTGCCCGCTCCCGTGCTCTTGAAGTGAATACCACGAGAGGCTGAACTATTCGTCATGTCAATCGTGAAGCCCTGAAAGATGACATTGTCAGCGTCAATGGCAATCATGTGAGCGGTACTACCATCGTAGGTAATGGTAGGTCCCGTCCCACCGGCACCGGCAGTCAAAGCCGTCCAGTTATCGGCGCCATCGGCTGCGACACCTGTAAGAGTCACTTCTTCATCGATTTTCAAGTCCTCTTTATAGGTCCCTGACGGCACTTGAATAGTGTCACCAGCAGTGGCAACATCAATTGCACCCTGAATTGTTGAGAAGGTTTCCTCAGGGCTTTCTGTTATGTTTATCACTGGGTCATCAACAAAATAGGTCTCGCCGTTTACTTTTATATCGTCAACATAGTAAACTTTAGCTTCATTCTCATATAGTTCGACTTGAACCAAGGTTAGCACGTAATTAGTAGCAACAGCGCCGGACTCTGCTGCATCCCATGCAGCGTTAACTGTGGCTAAAATGCTATCAAGTCCAGTCAGCGGACTCCACTCAAAAACCGAACTTCCGTCAGGGGTATTACCGCCAAATCCGAACGGTGTGGTAGTTGCCAATATTTCCAATGCCCAAGAACCATCTTTGGTTCCAGCGCCAACTTGTAATCCCACAGCTGTTACTTCCAGCCAGCCAGTACCATCAACTTCCTCAAATGTTAGCTCAAATTGTTCTCCATTACCGGCAAATTCAGTACAATACCGGAAACTGTACTCAGGAGAAGCTGCAGTAATATCAGTTTGAAAGTCAGCAAGTGTTATTGTTTCTGTTGGAACAAAATCAAATGCGGAATAACTCGCAGCGGCAGTGTTTTCGAGTTCTATTGACCAATCTTCATTACCTACACCAGGGCTGGCCGTAAGTTCTGCATTGATACTATCGGATTGAACCCACTTCGCTGTTCCAGCGCCGGTTGCCCTGAGCGTAAAATCTACATCATCATAATCCGTCGCATTCGCTTTTCCTACAAAGCCTAACCCAATTGCAAGTCCGATGGTCAGGCTCAATAAAGCTTTACACTTTTTCATCTTTCCTCCTTTGTTAAAGGTTTCAAAATCACAAAGTCTAAACAAACATCCCTCTTTTTTCGGCATAGACACCTCCTTTTTCATATTAAATATTAAAAATCAAAAAGCAAATATCAAAAAACACTCTCTTCTCCTTTTTCTAAAGTTTTCATACTATAAACTATCAACTGCTTTTACTATACTCCTCATTCTATATATACATCCCCCCTTTCTCTATAAGATATTATTTTCATTTAAAATAAACTTACTAAATAAATACGAACATAAATTATTCTTGTCAAGTTTTTTTTTAAAAAAGTTTTTTATTCTTGTCAAGTTTTTTTATTAACTTTTTTCTATCTTATCAATATACTCTTTAATATCTTCCATAGTTTCTGATATTACTTTATAATCTATCAGTCTATCGTAAAAACCATCAATATGTAAGACATCCCTTGCTTTATAAAATACAGTCCTCAGTTCTTTTGTTCCGTATTTAGTCAATAGGTAGCGCCTTCCACGATGTGTCTCCGGTAATTTCTCCTCAGGCTCACCCTTTTTTATAAATAGAGCATTTGTTGCCAACACTGTAGACAGCCACCCTTTATCACAACCATTAACTGCAAGCTCAATTTTGCCATTCTCGCTCGCTTCTTTGAGTTCTTTCAGGGCTATCTCATAGTATCTCTTTGCCTCTTTTATGTAATCCATGTTATTATGAAATAGTCATATAATTTAAAAAATCCTTATGTCAAGTTTTTTTTATTTTTTTCTTAAAAATTATTTTTGTTGACATTTTAAAGAATTAAGAGTTGAGAGTTAAGAGATATGGGAACGACACAGGATTTAAGGAAGGGGATTACTATTAAGATAGGTTCTGATTTTTACACTGTGATAGACTTCTTGCATGCGAAACTTGGTAGAGGAGGGGCACATATAAATACAAAATTGAAAAATATAAAGACAGGAGCAGTGCTTGATAAAACATTCAGGTCAGGTGAGGAGATTAAAATTGTTCGTCTTGAGGAAAAACAGATGCAGTATCTGTATAAAGAACAAGATTTTTATTATTTTATGGATATGAATACCTATGAGCAGGTATCTTTATCAAGTGATTTTATAGGTCAAGCCTCCAAGTTTTTGAGGGAAAATATGGAGGTAGGGGTTGTCTTTGCAGAGGGGAATCCTGTACAAATAAAACTTCCTACATTTTGTGGGTTCAAAGTAGTAGAAACCGTTCCTGGAGTAAAAGGTAATACTGTTAGTGGAGGTTCAAAACCCGCCAGGATTGAGACATCTGCAATTATTCCTGTGCCACTTTTTGTTCAGGAGGGAGATATTATTAAAATTGATACACGAACAGGGAAATATGTTGAGAGAGTGAAAAACTAAAATGAGATTGCTTCGTCACTTCGTTCCTCGCAATGACACTCAGCTCGTTCCTCGCAATGACACTCAACGTTTTGTCATTGCGAGGAGTCCCGATTTATCGGGACGACGAAGCAATCTCAAGAATAAAATAAATTATGAACAGACGGTATTATATTTACATAATGACAAATAAGAATAACACTGCACTCTACACTGGGGTTACTAACAATCTTATAAGAAGAGTATATGAGCATAAAGAAAAGATGATTAGTGGTTTTACTGAGAAGTACAATATTACCAAATTGGTCTATTATGAAGTTTTTGAAGATGCATACAATGCTATTTCAAGAGAAAAACAAATAAAAGGTGGTTCAAGGCAAAAGAAGATTGCGTTAATTAATAGTATAAATAAAGAATGGAAGGATTTATACGAAGAGTTATGAGATTGCTTCGGTCGCCTAAGGCGACCTCGCAATGACAGGACTCCGAGTGTCATTGCGAGGAGTCCCGATTTATCGGGACGACGAAGCAATCTAAAATATGGTATCTATAGATAACATTCTGCCATTTGCGAGGAAGCCCGGAAGATATTTGGGGAATGAGGTCGGGGCCGTGCATAAAGAGTGGGATAGTAAATCTCTTAAGTTCTGTATCTCATATCCGGATATCTATGAAATAGGGATGAGTAATATAGGGATTAAAATTATCTATTATTTATTAAATGGACAGGATGGTGTTATATGTGAGAGGTGCTTTGCTCCCTGGATAGATTTTGAAGAGATACTTAGAAAAACTAAAATGCCTCTGGTCTCTCTTGAATCCAAGACTCCGCTTTCTGAGTTTGATTGCATTGGATTCAGCCTTCAGTATGAACTTAACTATACTAATGTTCTTAATATGTTAGAACTTGGAAATATTCCAATTTTGTCCTCTGATAGAAAAGAGAAAGACCCAATTATAATTGGAGGGGGGTCTAATTGTTATAATCCTTTTCCAATTAAGGATTTTTTTGATTTCTTTTGTATAGGCGAGGCAGAGGCGATATTCCCCAATATTATTCCTATTCTTAAAGAATGGAAAAAACATAATCTTACAAGAGGGGAGCTTCTTGAAGAAGTGAGTAAAAGTCCAGGAATATATATGCCCTCTATTAACAATAAGGTAAAAAGGCAGTTTAAAGAGACAGTGCCGATGATTCAGGAGTGGGTAGTTCCATTTATTGAGATTGCACAGGACAGGCTACAGATTGAGATTAATAGAGGATGCACGCGAGGTTGTAGGTTCTGTCAGGCAGGATATATATATAGACCTTACAGGGAAAAAGATGTTTTATCTATAGCTGAAGAGGTAAAAGAGGGCATTCGGAAAACAGGTTATACAGATGTGTCGCTTTTATCTTTATCGGCATCTGACCATTCAGAGATAAAAGATATTATAAAAAGAGTTGGTAGGGAAAATATAAATCTTTCTTTGCCGTCTTTAAGAGCAGATTCCATTGATAAAGAGATAGGAGATTCCATTAAAGGAGGGGTTACACTTGCCCCTGAGGTTGGGACAGAAAGGATGCGAAAGATTATCAATAAGCCATTTTCGGAAGATGGGATGCTTGGTACCGCAGAGTGTGTTAGTAAAGCTAAAACGACCCATATGAAACTATACTTTATGATTGGACTTCCCTTTGAACAGACCGAAGATATTCAAGGAATAATAGAACTTAGTAAAAAAATCAAGAAAGTATATAAGAGGGATATGAAGGTTACCATTTCTCCATTTGTTCCCAGGCCACATACACCATTTCAGTGGGAGAAACAGGCCGGAATAGATGAGTTAGAACAAAAGGCGATTTATATTAAAAGAAATCTCAAAGGGGTAAAATACAGAGACCCAAAGATTTCGTTTCTTGAGGGTGTATTTGCAAGGGGTGATGATAAATTAGGAAGAGTGATTGAAAATGCCTGGAGAAAAGGCTTGAAACTTCAAGAATGGAGTGAATTCTTTGATTTTGAGTCATGGCTTTCTGTATTTGATAAATGTAAAATAGACCCATATCATTATCTTAAAGCCAGGGATACAAGTGATTCGCTTCCCTGGGACAATATAGAAACAGGAGTAAAAAGAGAGTTTTTACTCAAGGAGAAGGTGAAGGAAGATTTTACAGAGGACTGCAGGATAACAGATTGCTACTCCTGTGGACTTGATTGCAAAAGAATTATACCGATGATTACCAGTCACCAGAGCACCAGAGCACCAGAGCACCAGTATTCTTATGGGAGGAAAAAGATACATATTCCGCCTAAAGGAGTAAGTGTCAGGTTCAGAGTGGAGTTTGAGAAAGGTGAGGCAGTCAGGTTTATAGGGCATCTTGACACAACAAGAGCGATTATAAGGGCAATAAAAAGGGCAAATATACCTATAGCCTATTCTCAAGGCATCAAACCAAAACCGAGGATTTCTTTTTCACAGCCCTTGCCTTTGGGGATTACATCTAAGAAGGAGTATTTTGATATTCTTTTAGAACATTCCGTAGGATATAATATTGAGACTGCACTTGTCAGAACTTTTCCTCCCGGATTAAGAATTATAGATGTAAAGCCTGTATATGAGAAAGAGGAATCCCTGTTTGCGAGGTTTCAATTTGCGGAATATACAGTTAGTGGCTATCAGGGTGCTGTCATTGCGAGGAGCGAAGCGACGAAGCAATCTAAAAGATGGGATTGCTTCGCTAACGCTCGCAATGACAGAGAGGGTGTTCAGAATGACAAAGTCAGTGCATCAGTTTTAAATATTGAATCAGGAGATGATAAAATTATCATTACTATGAAAATAGGTAAGGCAAATATATGGAAAGTTCTTGAGGGTTTGCTTGGCATATCTGAATCTGAAGTTCTAAAATTAAAAATAGAGAGAACAAGATTATTCTAATGAAACTCCTTTTCAAATATCTTAAACCATATACAGGAAAACTTATTTTATGTTTTATAGGAATGATTCTTTTTGCTCTCATCTCTGGGTTTTCTTTATCTGTGCTTTCACCATTTCTCAATGCTATTTTTGGTGGTAGGGGTTTGATTAATCAAACCCCTACCTTTGCTCAGAATGACTTACTTGCAAAGTTAAATACCTTTTTTCTTAAAAAATCTCCATCTAATTGTATATTATTAGTTTCTGTGACAATAGTTCTTGTTTTCTTTATTAAAGGTATCATTGGATATATTCATAAATATCTTGCGGCAGGAGTAGAAGAAAGGGTTATGAGGAATATCAGAAATGATGTCTATTCCCATATCCATATGTTATCTATGGATTACTTTCATCAAATTGAATCTGGTGTGCTTGTATCACGAATTACAAACGATGTTTTGCAAATTAGAGATAGCATAAAAGAAGGGTTTCTTCTATTTGTAAGGGAGCTTCTACTTGTGCTTGCATACCTTATGCTTGCTTTGTATCTCTCCTGGAGACTCCTGCTTGTTAGTGCAATTATTTTCCCATTTGTTTTCTTTCTTGTGAATTATCTTGGACATAAACTCAGAAAGAGAAGTGAAAGGGTTCAAAAAGATATGGGAAAGATTACCTCAACACTATCAGAGAGCCTTTTTGGTATGAAAATCATAAAAGCCTTCTCTATGCAAGAATTTGAGCTCAAGAAGTTCTTTAAAACGACTTTTAATTATTGCAGGGCATCTCTTAGGTTTGAGAGAGTAAGTCTTTTTGGTGTTCCATCTACAGAATTTCTGACAGCCATAGGTATTTGTATCATTCTTCTATACGGGGGGCACGAAATATTTGTTTTACAAACACTTTCGCCTGATAAATTCCTTGTATTCCTTGCCTGTGCTGTTGCTATGTTTCAACCTTTGAAAATGCTGTCAAGAGGAAATGTTAATATACAAAGAGGACTCAAGGCAATGGAGAGAGTAAAAAGCATCCTTGATACAAAACCATCTATAGTAGAGAAAAAGAATGCAGTTTCTATTAATAATTTTGAAAAGGAGATTGTGTTTAAAGATGTTTCGTTTAAATATCGGGACAAGAATGTCCCTCCTACAGAGAATATTATAGATGAAATAAACCTCCATATTGAAAAAGGAGAACGTGTTGCCCTTGTAGGACCATCTGGTGGAGGCAAGACCACTCTGACAGACCTACTTCTCAGGTTTTATGACACATCTTCTGGGACGATAGAAATTGATGGTATAGATATAAAGGATATAAAAATAGATGGGTTAAGAAATCTCGTTGGTCTTGTGAATCAAGAACCTATTCTATTTAATGATACCATATTTAATAACATTGCCTATGGTATAGAGAATGCAAAGAAAGAGGATGTCTATTATGCCGCAGAAATGGCAAATGCCGATGAATTTATCAATAAACTTCCTGATAAATATGACACTGTAATAGGTGAAAAAGGGGTGAGACTCTCAGGTGGTGAAAGACAGAGACTCACAATTGCCAGGGCACTTTTCAAAAATCCAGAGATACTTATATTTGACGAAGCAACATCCCATCTTGATTCAGAATCCGAGAAAAAGGTTCAAGAAGCGATACTGAGATTACTCAAAGAGAGAACTTCTATAATTATTGCACATAGGTTATCAACGGTTCGTAATGTGGACAGAATAATTGTTATAGATAATGGTCAAATAGTAGAACAGGGCAGTCATGAACAATTGGTCACCAAACAGGGGGTGTATAAAAAATTGGTAGATAAATTCTATGAAAAGTAGGTCTATCTCGTTTTCACTCTTTGCATCTGCTTTGGTCTTCACTCCTATTTCTGCCTATGTCTCTATACCATTATTGCTACTTGCCCTTATCTTCCTCTTGAGGTCTAAATCCAAAATCACCTTAAATCTATTGGATAAGTTGCAACTTGGTCTCCTATGTTCTATTCTCATTAGCTCGGTTTTCGCTGTCTATAAGGGACATAGTTTTTTATGTGGTTCAATATTCCTCTGTTATATACTCTCCTATTTCCTTGCCAGGGTGCTATTAAATAATGAAAAAGAAATAGAGAAGATTCTGACCTGGTTCTCCTGTGCAGTTCTAATCATTTGCATTATTGGCATTGTCCAGTACTTTACTAAATTCAAAATAACAGTCAAAGATATTCCCATCCTATCCATGAAAGGGGGTAGAATAAGTTCTATCTGTTATAATCCCTTAATCCTCGCATCTTTTCTTGGGTTTCTCCTTCCTCTTTTTATTGCCTTTTTTATTAAAGGTTTTAGAAGAATTCTTCTGGGAATTTCTATAGTCTTAATTTTTATCACTTTTTTCTTTACTATATCACGCGCTCCAGCGATTGCACTTATAATCTCCCTTACAGTTCTCATCTATCTCCTTATCCACAGGAAACTAATCGCAATTGTTTCACCAATTGTTTTAATAACAATATGCTTGGTTTATACTCCTCTGAGACTGAGATTCATAGAGACATTTAATCCATCTACAGACAGGGCAAGGAAGGTTACCATCTTGCCTGGCATCAGGATGTGGAAACAGCACAGTATTCTTACCGGTGTGGGAGTGCATAATTTTTATATGCTTTACGACAAATATTGTTTGCACGATGAAGGCAGGGGACCTCATTATATTCATTGTATGTATCTCAACTTCCTCGTGGATACCGGGATTATTGGTTTTTCTGTCCTTATGGCGATATTCATAATACTTATAAGATGGAGTTGGCAGATTTATAGAGAAGAGACTAACTTTAAAAGATGGGTTGCGGCGGCTTTATTTTCTTCTTTTCTGGGTTTCTTTATCCACAATATAGTGGATAATACGCCTTATGTTACAGGATTGGGAATCCTTTTCTGGGCAGGCATGGGCATCATAAGCGGCATACACAAAACACCAAACTGTAGGAGGGACTTTCCAGTCCCGATTATCAAGCCCAGAAGGGCTTTCCCACAATCAACTTGAAAGACACCATCGCATACTTTTGTAAATCCTATTTGCCTCTTTCTCAAACATTTATATATGATGCGTTGAGAAGCACAGACAAATTTAATGTCCTTATCCTCACTGGTAAAATAGCAAATCTATCCTCTTTCCCCTATCCCAGGGATAAAATCTTCGTAAAAACACCCTTTTTTCCACAAAGATACTTCAGGAAAGTTCTCACTGCACATTCCGTGAAACTTGTTCATGCCCATTGGGGTAGATATGGGATTTTACTCCTTCCTTTGTGTCAGAGACTTAAATTACCGCTCATAACCTCATTTTATGGTATTGATGTATCACGACATGCCAGACACCGTTTTTATCTATATAGATTAAGGCAACTTTTTGACCAGGGAAGTGCATTCATTGTCCTTTCCAATAAGATGAAACAGGATATTCTCAATTTAGGGTGTCCAGAGAAAAAGATATTTGTCCATTATCAAGGAGTTGATATTAACACTTTTTCCTTTTCAAAGCGTCCTCACCTGCCCGACAGCCTGCAGGCGGGAAAGCAGAGGTTTGATATATTACTCCACGGAAGGTTTGTAGAAAAAAAAGGATTAGATTACGGAATAAGGGCTTTTAAGATAATAGCAGATAAGTATCCACAAGCCTTTCTCACCATTATAGGCGATGGTGAGTTAAGAAAGAAATTACAGTATCTGGTGAAATCTATTGGTCTCCAGGATAGGGTTACCTTTCTGGGATTTAGACCCCATTCCGAGATACCAGCAATATTAAAAACAATGGATATCCTTTTATCTCCCAATGTTACATCTCACAATGGGGATAAAGAAGGCATACCAACCACCATAAAAGAGGCAATGGCTACGGGATTACCAGTTGTCTCTACCTACCATTCAGGGATACCGGAATTGGTGCTTGATGGCAAAACTGGTTTTCTGGTTCCCGAGAGGGACATTGATGCACTGGCAGAGAAATTAGAGAACCTTATAACAGACCAACAATTAAGAGAGGAATTTGGTAAAAATGGGGCAGAGGTTATCAAAGGACATTCTGATTTGTTTAAGCAAGCAAGGAAACTGGAGGATATTTACCAGTTAATAGTTAAATCAAATATCAAAAATTAAGTATCAAATATACATATTAAAATGCAAAATTATTCTTATTGTTGGAGTTAATCCGTAAGGATTTTATTTTATAAAAGGCTAACGCCTTAATTCCTTTCAACATTTTAAATTTTGATTTGTAATTTTGCATTTTGCGTTTTGATTTTTGATTTTCTTAATCCCTTTGCTCTGTAGTGGTATTTCATAATCTCCTTACAAACAGGGGTGATGAAAAATAAAGGGGAATCTATATTATCTACAAGAAACTTAATAGCAGACGCCTTTTCTGCCCATTTATCGGTTTGAAAAACCCTGGATATCCAGAATACCTGCTTTGTCTTAATGGTAGAACTCCGATTTATCGGAGTTCTACCATATTTATCTGCAAAATAGACAATATTCCTTGACCATTCGTATCTTCTCTGAAAACAATGTCTGAATTTCTCTGCATCAGGATACCCATCCACATGATAAGCCCTGCATTTCCTCCATTTATATACTGTTCTTAACCCTATATTTTTTAGTCTCCTACCTAAGTCTGTATCCTCGTATCCCATAGTGATGCCAAATTTCTCATCCATTAAACCTACTTTTATCAGCCACTTTTTCTGCACCGAAACATTCTGGGTAACCAATCCTCCAAACGACAAACCATCAATCTTCAAGGAAAACTTACCCATATCTTTTGGAGCGAAAATATGCCTCACCAAACCCTGAACTATCAACTTATCAGATGCATGTCCTTCAATATGGTCTTTTACAAAATTTCTATCTACAAGCACATCTGAATCAACAAATATTATAATCTCTCCCTTTGCTTCTCTTATACCAATATTTCTCACAACAGCCTGCCCTTGTTGTCTCTCATTTCTGATGTATTTGAGTTTTGAGGAGTTAAGGCGTGAGCCTTTTATAAAATCCTTACGGATTAACTCCAACGATTTGAGTTTTGCAATTAACTGGTGTGTTTCATCTGTAGAGCCATCATCTACTACAATTACTTCATAATCTGTGGTAGTCTGATTAAGTATATATTTAAGGCAATAGCCTAAGATATATGCCCTGTTATAAGTTGGAATGATAACCGAAGCCTTCATCATTAGTAAGTAGTAGGCAGTATGCAGCAGGTGGTTTTCTGCTTACTCATTACTTCTTACTGCTTACTTGCTTCTCTAATTCCCTTTGCCCTATAATGATACCTCATTATACCTTTCAATATAGGGAAAATAAAAATCAAGGGGCTATCTCTACTCTGTTCCAAGAATTTAATTGTCTTTGTTTGTTCCACCCATTTCTCTGTCTCAAGTAAATTGGAAATTAACACTGCTTTCTTTGTATGGGCATATCTCTCGGCAATTTTTCCGTATTTCTGGACAAAGAAATAAGCACTGCTCCCCTGACTCATACACTTAATAAAGAATTTTTCCAGATTCTCAATTTTGGCAGGACCATCTATATGATATGCCCGACATTTTCTAATACCATATACCCACTTGAGTTTTAGTCCCTTTAATTTTAAGCCCATCTCAACATCTTTATAACCCATCAAATCACCAAACTCACTAAACCCTCCTGCCTTTTCAAGCCACTCTTTACGCACCGAGACATTTTGAGTAATAAAAGTCCGTAAACAGAGTGCATTTGGGAAGAAACATCTGAAATTCGCTGAATTTATACTTCTTGTATGATGTACCATTCCCTGCAAAACAAGATTCTTATTGGTCTTATGGATTCGTAAATGGTCTTCTATAAATCTATGATGAACAAGGACATCAGAATCAATAAAGATAATCAAATCCCCTTTTGCTTTTTTTATTCCAATATTCCGAGCAACATAAGGACCACTTTGTTTGTCTAATTTGATATGTTTGAGTTTTGAGTTTTGAGTTTTGAGTTTTGAGATTAACTCTGGGGTTTCATCTGTTGAGGCATCATCTACTACTATTACTTCATATCGGGACTGGAAAGTCCCTCCTACAATGTCATTTACTGTTTGATTGAGGATATGTTTAAGACAATATCTAAGGATATATGCCCTGTTATAAGTTGGTATAATCACAGAAGCCTTCATCTTAAGATTAAATATTAAAAATCAAATATCAAAATTACATATTAAAATGCAAATATATAATGACGGAATTGTAGGAGCAACCTCCTGGTTGCGATTTATATTATCGCAGATAGAATCTGCTCCTACATAAGTTTCTTTTTGATTTGTAATTTTGCATTTTGCATTTTAATTTTTGATTTTCTTATATGGGATTACCACTTTCCTGTTTGAAGATACTTATGCATATTTCTGGCGGCTATTCTCCCAGCACCCATTGCAAGTATGACAGTCGCTGCACCTGTTGAAATATCGCCCCCTGCCCATACTCTTTTTTTAGAGGTCTTTCCCGTAGCCTCATCAGTTACGATGTTGCCATGCTTGCCTGTTTCTAATCCAGGAGTTGTGGAAGGAATAAGTGGATTTGGTGAGTTCCCTATTGCTACTACCACTACATCTACCGGACTCCTGAAATTAGAACCCTCTATGGGAATTGGACGCCTTCTCCCGGATTTATCTGGCTCTCCAAGCTTCATACGAATGCATTCCATCTCACGCACCCATCCCGCTTTATCCGCATGATATGCAACAGGGTTAGTTAAAAAATGAAACTCAACTCCCTCTTCCTCTGCATGTTCTATCTCTTCGTTCCTTGCCGGCATCTCCTTTTTAGACCTTCTGTATATTATCATTGAGTGTTCCGCACCCAGTCTAAGTGCTATCCTTGCTGAATCCATAGCAACATTTCCTCCTCCAATTACTGCTACTCTTTTACCTTTAACGATAGGAGTGTCATACTCTGGAAATAGATAAGCCTTCATAAGGTTTGAGCGAGTTAAATACTCATTTGCCGAATAGACACCATTATAGTTCTCTCCAGGAATATTCATAAACCACGGAAGTCCTGCACCAGTTCCAATAAAAACAGCATCAAACTCGGTTAGAAACTCATCAATGGTTTTCAATTTCCCTACTACATAAGAGGTAACAAGGTCTGCACCAAGAGACTTTATATATTCTACTTCCCGTTCCACTATAAATTTCGGTAATCTAAATTCTGGAATTCCATACATAAGCACCCCACCAGGTTTATGAAGTGCTTCAAATATTGTAACACTGTGTTCCAGTTTAACAAGGTCTCCTGCCACAGTGAGACCTGCGGGTCCT
>JAUWAR010000114.1 GCA_030601965.1 bacterium
AGAAGACCGTGCATCTATCCAGGTTTATGAGGAAACAGGTGGAGTTGGTCCTGGTGAGCCTGTAGAGCCCACTTATGAGCCACTTTCTGTAGAACTTGGTCCTGGACTTTTAGAATCAATATATGATGGTATCCAGAGGCCACTTAATATAATAAGAGATATGGTAGGAAATAATATCACAAGGGGGCTTACTGTTCCCGGGCTTGATAGGAATAGAAAATGGCACTTCACTCCAACAAAGAAAAAAGGCGATATTGTGGAAGAGGGAGATGTTATTGGTGAGGTTCAGGAAACTGTGCTTATAAATCATAAGATAATGGTTCCCCCTGGAATCAAAGGAGAAATTGTCTCTATTAAAGAAGGTGATTTTACTGTTGAAGAAGAAGTTGCGGTAATTCAATCACCAATCACCAATCACCCCCGCCTGCCAAAGCGAAGCGGCGGGCAGGAATCACCAATCACCATGCTTCAAAGATGGCCTGTTCGGAGACCAAGACCATATAAGGAAAAGCTTCCTCCAGAGATACCGATGTTCACAGGACAAAGGATTATAGATATGTTCTGCCCAATTGCTCAGGGTGGAACTGCTTGTTGCCCGGGTCCATTTGGTTCAGGCAAGACAGTAATTCAACATCAGATTTCAAAATGGGCAGATGCGGAGATAGTTTT
The DNA here is from genome assembly GCA_030601965.1 of bacterium. Lineage (GTDB taxonomy): Bacteria > Hydrothermota > UBA3073 > JACQXS01 > JAUWAR01 > JAUWAR01. Next base: position 670 of record JAUWAR010000114.1, read on the forward strand.
ATTTATCGGATGTGGTGAAAGAGGAAACGAGATGACAGATGTGTTAATAGAATTTCCAGAACTCAAAGACCCAAAATCTGGTGAGCCACTTATGAAAAGAACTGTCTTAATTGCAAACACATCAAATATGCCAGTTGCGGCAAGGGATGCCTCTGTATATACAGGCATTACAATTGCTGAATATTTCAGGGATATGGGTTATAAAGTGGCTCTTCAGGCTGATTCAACATCAAGATGGGCAGAGGCTATGAGAGAAATCTCTGGAAGACTTGAGGAGATGCCAGGTGAAGAAGGTTATCCTGCATATCTTGCTACAAGAATAGCGGAATTTTACGAGAGGGCAGGGAGGGTAAAAACTTTGGGTTCTGATGATAGAGAAGGTTCACTTACAGTGATAGGGGCTGTATCTCCACCAGGCGGCGATTTATCTGACCCTGTTGTTCAGAACACCTTACGGGTGGTAAAAGTATTCTGGAGTCTTGAGGACTGGCTTGCGTATCAACGACATTTTCCAGCAATAAACTGGCTCTCATCGTATTCTCTTTATAGCGATTCAATAAGGGATTATATTGAGAAAAATATAGCAAAGGATTTACCTTTACTTGTAAAGGATTCAATGAAAATACTTGAGAAGGAATCAGAACTCAAGGAGATTGTGAGGCTTGTAGGTATAGATGCACTTTCACAGGATGACAGATTGACTTTAGAGGTTGCAAGGATGATAAGGGAGGATTTCTTACATCAGAATGCGTTTCACGAACTTGATACCTATACTTCAATGGCAAAGCAGTATAAGATGTTAAAGTTAATACTCTATTTCTATGAAAAGGCAAAAGAAGCTGTCAAGAAGGGCATATCAGTAGAGGCTCTTTCTAAGATGAGTTGCCTTGAAAAGATAGCAAAGGCGAAATATGTTGCAGAGGATAAATTGGAAGATATAGAAGGCATTGAAAAAGAGATTGATAAAGAAATTGAAGGGTTAAAGTGAGAACAAATATTGAAGAAATAAAAAAAGTAAGATTCCAAAAGAAGGGAACAAAGCAATTAAGACTGCCAAAACCATTATTAGATTTATAAAGTGGAAATTATGATTAAAGAATATAGAACTATATTAGATATATCAGGACCCCTTATGCTTGTTGAGGGCGTGGAAGGTATCAAATACGCCGAACTTGTGAAGATTACTCTTCCATCAGGTGAAATAAGGAATGGACAGGTTCTGGAAGTTGACCACGACAAGGCACTTGTCCAGATATTTGAAGGTACCAGGGGAATTGATATACCCGAAACTAAAGTTAGGTTTATTGGAAGAGGCATTGAGTTTGCCTTATCAGAAGATATATTGGGAAGAATCTTTAATGGTCTTGGTGAACCTATTGATAAAGGTCCCAAAATCATCCCTGACAAGATGGCAGATATAACTGGTGCGCCGCTAAATCCTTATGCAAGAAATTATCCAGATGAGTTTATCCAAACTGGGGTATCTGCAATAGATGGGCTTAATACACTTGTAAGGGGTCAAAAATTACCTATATTCTCTGGTTCTGGGCTCCCTCATAATAGGCTTGCTGCACAAGTTGCACGACAGGCAAAGGTTCTTGGCAAAGAGGAAAAATTTGCAGTTGTATTTGGTGCGATGGGCATTACTTATGAAGAGGCAGAATTCTTTATCAGCGACTTTAAAAAGACAGGGGCAATAGAAAGGGCTATTCTCTTTATAAATCTTGCTGATGACCCTGCAATTGAGAGACTTGCTACCCCGAGGACAGTATTTACAGCCGCAGAGTATCTTGCATTTGAAAAGGAAATGCATGTGCTTGTGATACTTACAGATATGACAAACTACTGTGAGGCACTCAGGGAGATTTCTGCGGCAAGAAAAGAAGTGCCTGGTAGAAGAGGTTATCCTGGCTATATGTACACAGATTTGGCAAGCGTTTACGAAAGGGCAGGGAGACTAAAAGACAAAAAAGGTTCTATAACACTTATCCCCATTTTGACAATGCCAGAAGATGACAAGACTCATCCAATACCTGATTTAACAGGTTATATCACAGAGGGCCAGGTGATTTTATCAAGGGCATTACATAGAAAGAAGGTCTCTCCACCTATAGATGTTCTGCCGTCTTTATCAAGGTTAAAGGACAAGGGAATAGGTAAAGGAAAGACCAGAGAGGACCATGCAGATTTATTTAATCAGTTATTTGCCTGTTATGCAAGGGGCAAAGAAGTTCAGGAATTAGCAGTAGTATTGGGTGAAGCTGCTCTCTCTGAAACGGACAAGGTCTATTTTAAGTTTGCAGATACATTTGAAGAGAGGTATGTATCTCAGGGAGAGTATGAAGACAGAACCATTGAACAGACATTGAATCTTGGTTGGGAACTATTAAAAGTCTTTCCCAGACCAGAACTAAAAAGGATAAGGGACGAGTATTACGATAAGTACATGCCGAAATAGGAGGAAACCAATGGAAAATACAACATTTTATAAAGAGAAACTCAGGCATCTCGTAGATGAGATACCACAAGATAGGCTTCCATTAGCTTTGGACTTTCTTGAATATATTAAAGATAGAGAAGAATGGGAAGCCACAAATGAGATATTGAATGATACCGAGATGATGAAAGGAATACTGAAAGGTAAGGCTGATATAAAAAAGGGTAGATGGAAGAAGTGGACAGAAATAAAAAGAAATGTTTGAGGTTAGGCTTTCTGAAGAGGCTATAAAGTCTTATGATATTGCAGATAGTAAAACTGTCCAAAGGCTTAATAAAGTGTTCGAGAACATCAGTGACAATCCATTCTTTGGACCGCACATAAGGAAATTAAGAGGTAAGTTGAGTGGTAGTTATAGATATAAATTGGGGTCCATAAGGCAAGATAGTATGGATAGAATATATAAGAACAAGAGGGAAGTCTTACAAATGAGTGTTGACAAAGGAGGTATTATGGGTTTTTTAAAACAGCCAAAAGTATGGTCTAATATTGATTTAGGATTATTCAAATGGTCTTGCATATTTTTTGGAATCATAATGGGTGCATATATAAGTCAGATAGTTAAGAATTGGTTATGGATTTTTATCTTGACAGCTGTTGCGTTAGGGATTAAACCAATAATAGATTATTGGAAGAAGTAAATAATTTTGACCCTGAACTTGATTCAGGGTGATTTTCAATATTTAATTTAACTACGGGGAGTGGCG
>JAUWAR010000005.1 GCA_030601965.1 bacterium
ACTCATTGATTATCCTAATAAACTCTGTGCCACTCTTTTTACAGGTGGATGTAATTTCAGATGCCCGTATTGCCATAATCCAGAACTTGTCCCGATAAATCGGGATGAGAAACTTCCAGATATTACCGGGGATGAAATATTAAAATTCTTAAAAGAACGGAAAGGTTTTTTAGATGGTATCACTATCTGTGGTGGAGAACCAACTATTCACAGCTACCTTCCTGATTTCGTGAAACTTGTAAAAAAAGAAGGTTTTCTTGTAAAACTTGATACAAATGGCACAAATCCAGGTATGTTAAAGAAAATTGAAGTGGATTATATTGCAATGGATATTAAAGGTTCTCTCAAAAGATACAATGAAGTATCAGGTGTGAAAGTGGATACTGATTTTATTAAGAAAAGTGTTGACTTTATAATGGAATCAGGCATAGATTACGAATTCAGAACAACGGTGTTTCCTGATTTTTTTAATAAAGAAGATGCGGAAGAGATTGCAAAATGGGTAAAAGGGGCAAAAAGATATGTTCTTCAAAAACCAACTGTAGTTAAAACATTAGACGGTAACATCAAAAATGCAAAGGTTTATAGTGATGCTGAGTTGAGAGAGTTAGCAGATATTTTGCCTAATTGTAGTATAAGATAGAGGAGGTATTAGTATGAAGAGGATTCTTGTAACTGGTGCAGTTGGCCAGATAGGGTCAGAACTTACAGGAAAACTCAGGGAGAAATATGGCACAGATTCTGTAGTAGCAGTTGGACATAGAACAAAACCAACTGAAAAGATGCGTAATGCAGGTCCCTTTGAGTTTATTGACATCTGTGATAAAGATGCTTTAGAAAAGGTTGTTGTAAAATATAATATAGACACAATCTATCATATGGCCGCTATTCTCTCTGTCATAGGCGAACAGAAACCGCAACTTGCATTTAAAGTAAATATGATAGGACTCTATAATATTCTTGAAGTAGGGCTGGAACACAAACTTGAACGAATTATGTGTCCCAGTTCCATTGCTGTATTTGGTCCAAAAACACCCAAAGACAACACACCAAATGAGACAATCTTATGTCCTACAACTATGTATGGTGTTACAAAAGTTGCAGGTGAACTCCTTGGAGATTACTACTTCAAGAGGTTTGGTCTTGATGTGCGTGGAGTAAGATATCCAGGTATTATCAGCAGTGAAACCCTTCCTGGTGGTGGAACCACAGATTATGCTGTCGCAATATACTATGAGGCAATAAAGAATAAAAAATATACTTGCTTTGTGCGTGAGGATACGGTATTACCTATGATGTATATGCCTGATTGCATTAAGGCTATTATAGACCTGGCAGAAGCTGATATTTCCAAATTGAAGCATCATTGTGATTTCAATGTTAATTCTATGAGTTTTTCTGCAGGTGAACTTGCTGATTCAATTAAGAAGCATATACCTGAATTCACCTGCGAGTATAAGCCCGACTTTAGACAGGAGATTGCGGACTCCTGGCCCCGTTCTTTAGATGACTCATCAGCGCGAGAGGAATGGGGTTGGAAGCCAGAATACGATATTGATTCTATGACAGAAGATATGATTGCTAAACTATCCAATAAACTCTTATGAAAACACTCCTTTCTGGTAACGAGGCAGTTGCAAGGGGCGCCTGGGAGGCAGGATGCAAGGTTGCCTGTGCCTACCCGGGAACACCCTCTACAGAAATACTTGAGAATATTGCAAAATATGAAGATATTTATTGTGAGTGGTCAACAAATGAGAAAGTTGCGTTTGAGGTTGCATCTGGTGCCTGTTTTGGTGGGGCAAGAGTGCTTGTCGCAATGAAACATGTAGGACTGAATGTTGCCGCAGACCCATTCTTCAGTATGGCCTACTCTGGTGTAACTGGAGGTTTTGTTATTGTCTCTGCTGATGAACCAGAATGTCACTCATCTCAAAACGAACAGGATAATAGACATTATGCAAGGGCAGCAAAAATTCCAATGCTTGAACCATCAGATTCACAAGAGACAAAAGAACTCACGAAAATCGCCTTTGAGATATCAGAGGAATTTGATACACCTGTTATGCTCAGAATGACCACAAGAGTCTGCCACTCAAAGAGCATTGTTGAAACAGAAAAAAGAATTGAACACCCTCCAAAGGGCTATAAAAAAGATATATTAAAAAGGCTTGTTTTACCAGCACATGCAAGACCAAGACATAGACTAATTGAAGAGAAACGACTCCCTGAACTTAAAAAATATAACGAGACTTTTTCTTATAATCGCATTGAAGAGACTAATAATATACTCGGCATTATCACATCTGGCATATCCTATCAATATGCAAAAGAGGTCTTTCCTGATGCCTCATTCCTGAAACTCTCAATGACATATCCACTTCCAGAAAACCTTATCAAGAAATTTAGTCAAAATAAGAAAAAGTTATATGTAATTGAAGAATTAGAGCCATTTCTTGAGAATGAGATAAAAGCAATGGGTATAGATGTAATCGGTAAAGACAAAGTCCCTATATGCGGTGAATTGAATACACACATTTTGCGAGAGAGTTTTAACCTTTCTGACAGGCAAGATGCCTATCCTACTATTAATATTAAGGAACTTCCACCCAGACCTCCTGTATTATGTCCTGGTTGTCCGCACAGAGGTGTTTTCTATGCCATAAATAAACTCAAACTTTATGTTATGGGGGATATTGGCTGTTATACACTTGGGGCATTACCTCCATTAAATGCTATGGATACCTGTATTTGCATGGGTGCATCAATTGGTAATGCGTTCGGACTTGAAAAGGCACTGGGTAATGATATAAGAGATAAACTCGTTGCAGTTATTGGTGATTCTACTTTTCTGCACAGCGGCATTACTTCTTTAATTGATATCGTTTATAATAAAGGCACAACGACTGTGATTATTGTTGACAACAGTATAACTGCAATGACAGGCCATCAGGAGCATCCCGGGACAGGTAGAACACTGATGGGTGAAGAAACTGTGGCTATTAAGCCTGAGGACATTGGCACTGCCTGCGGAATAAAGCATATCTTTATAATAGACCCTTATAACATTAAAGAAACCAAAGAAGTGATTAAAAGAGAGGTGGCAAGAAAAGCGCCATCACTCATAATTGCGAGGCGAGAGTGTGCACTCAGAGTCAAACCCGACCCACCATTGAAAGTTGACCCTGAAATCTGCACGGATTGTAAATTATGTATTGAACTTGGTTGCCCTGCGATTAGCAGGAAAGATGAGAAGGCTATAATAGACCCATCCATTTGTAATGGTTGCGGAATGTGTAAGCAGGTATGTGTAAAAGGGGCAATATCTGAGAGTCATTGCGAGGAGCGAAACGACGAAGCAATCTAAAAGATGGGATTGCTTCATCCGTTAGCTAATGGACTCGCAATGACAAAAAAGTGCAAAACATATTAGATAAAATAGGTGAAATAGCTGAGAAGGAAAAAATAAAGGTTTATTTAGTTGGTGGACCTGTCAGGGATTTTATTATGAAGAACGAGATAAAGGATATTGATATATGTGTAGAGGGTAATGGAATATCCTTTGCGAAGATACTCAAAAAATACTTTAACTGTGGTTTAAAGACCTATTCAGAATTCAATACCGCTACCTTGTTTCTCGCTCATTTCAGCATTGATATTGCTACATCAAGAAAAGAAACTTACCCTTATCCTACAAGCCTACCTGTTGTAGAAAATGGTGATATCTTTACGGACCTTGCAAGGCGAGACTTTACGATAAATTCTATTGCCTTATCACTTGATAAAAAAAGGGGGTTTATAGACCCCTTTTCAGGAAGAGACGATATTAAAAAAGGTCTTGTAAGAGTACTTCACAAGAAAAGTTTTATTGATGACCCAACCCGTATCTTCAGGGCAATAAGATTTAAACAGAGGTTTGATTTTAGACTTGAAAAAGAGACAAAAAAACTCCTGAAACAGAGTATCAGAATAATAAACAAACTATCTCCTGAAAGAATAAGAACCGAGATTATGCTTTTACTCAAAGAACAAAAAAAGGAGGAGATATTTAGCCAACTTTATAAATTAGGCGTCCTTGATATTATAAAACTCAAACCTCCGCAACCAGGTGTATCTACATCTCTTTTTGCATTAATAGACCCAGATAAAATGCCAGATTTCCTTACAAAGAGTGAAAGACAAATAGCACAGGGAATTCTAAAAATTTCTCTGAAAGAGGATTTACTTAAAAAGGCAGAAAAACCCAGTCAAATTTATCAAATTCTTTTTGGAATACCAGAAGAATCACTCGTGTTTAGAATGAATCAAAAACCAGTGATAAAAGGTAAGATTAAAGAATTTCTGAATGTTTATAATAAGGTAAAACTTGAAATTACAGGCAGAGATTTGGAAAAATTAGGTATAAAAAAAGGTCCAATTTACAAAGAGCTTTTAACAAAGACCCTTCTTGCTAAACTTGATGGCAAGATAAAAGGCAAGCAGGTCCACCTGGTAGAAGAAGAAATTAACTTTGTAAAAACCCTCTTAATTCATTTTTTTCTTGACATCCGTTAGCTAACGGATTGATAAAAATATATACAAGATGGTAAGGATCAGACTTACAAGAAAAGGAAAGATGCATCAGCCGTTTTATAGAATTGTTGTGGCAGATGCAAGGGCTCCAAGAGATGGGGAGTATATAGAATCTATCGGCTATTATAATCCCCTGAGGAAAGAGGAGTTTTCCTTAGACCTTGAGAAATTTGGAGAATGGGTGAATAAAGGTGCACAACCCACAAACACTGTATTGCGTCTTGTAGAAAGAGCAAAGAAAGAGGAGGTTAGCCATGAACATGAAAGAGATACTTGAAGAGGTAGTAAAGGCTCTTGTCGATCAGCCCGATAAAGTAAGTGTGTCAGAAATAGATGGAGAAAGGACTATCGTCTATGAGCTCAGGGTTGACAAGTCTGACCTTGGTAAGGTAATTGGCAAGGAAGGAAAGACTGCCAGAGCTATGAGGACTATAATTACTGCTGCATCTATGAAGGGTGGCAAAAGGGGAGTTCTTGAGATCCTTGAGTAAATTTAGTTACACATGGCAAAGCCATGAAGATAGATATCCTTACCATCTTTCCTGAATTTTTTGAAAGCCCTTTCTCTTATGGTAATGTCAAAATCGCCAGGGAGAAAGGGCTTCTTCAGATAAAGATATGGGATATTAGAGATTTTACTGATGATAAACACAGAAAAGTTGATGATTATCCTTATGGTGGTGGTGCTGGAATGATATTAAAGCCTGAACCTATCTTCAAAGCCGTAAGAACCTTGAGGAACAAAAATTCAATGGTGATTCTTCTCTCTCCTCAAGGGGATTTATATACTCAGAAACTAACAAAAGAACTTTCTAAACAGAAACACCTTCTGTTTATATGTAGCAGATATAAGGGAATTGACCAAAGAGTTAGAGAAAAACTTATTGATAGAGAAATTTCTATAGGTGATTACATTCTATCTGGAGGTGAGCTTGCAGCAGCGGCAATCATAGAATCCGTGGTAAGACTCATTCCATCTGTCATAGGTAATATTGAATCTGCACTTACCGATTCTTTTTCCACAGGTGGCACAGGCTTCCAGCCTGTGAAGAAACACAGCCAAGATGGCTGTGCCACTGCCGAAGAAAATGGATTACTGGATGCACCGTATTATACATCTCCCCGTGAATTTGAAGGCATGAAAGTTCCAGAAATTCTCCTTTCAGGAAATCATAAAAAGATAGCTGAATGGCGAGAAAGTCAAAGAAAGGAACGAACGGCAGCTTTTAGGATAAAAAGAAAAATGGTTGAATAGTCATTGCGAGGAGCGAAGCGACGAAGCAATCTAAAAGATGAGATTGCTTCGCTAACGCTCGCAATGACAGTGGAGTAAGACGCTTCGCTTGTTAGACAAGAAATATGTCTGAACTTGCTAACTTGCCTGACGGCAGTCAGAATTTCTCTCCCGGAGACTTAGTGCGTGTTCACACTATAATTGTTGAAGGAGATAAAAAGAGAACACAACGATTTGAAGGCATAGTAATTGCCAAAAAAAGCAAGACCTTCACGGTGCGAAAAGTATCAGGGGGATACGGGACTGAACGTATATATCCTATTGATTCCCCAAACATCACAAAAGTTGAAATTAGAAAAAAGGGGAAAGTAAGACGTGCAAAACTTTTCTATCTTCGCACAAAACAGGGTAGGAAAATAAAAACATTTTGAGGGGATTACCTCTTGAGATAATTATGAATAAAAGAGAAATTGGTTCTTATGGCGAAAACACGGCATGTGAATATTTAATAAATAAAGGTTATAAAATATTGGAGAGGAATTATAGAAGGGGTAAGGCTGAGGTGGATATTATATGTAAGAAAGATGAAATAGTAGCCTTTGTTGAAGTTAAGACACGCCGAGATGATACTTTTGGTTCTCCTGTAGAGTCGGTTAATTTTTATAAGACAAAACAGATTGCAAAAGTTTCTGAGGCATATATAATAAAAAATGGGTTAATGGGACATATTAATGTCAGATTTGATATAATTGGAATAGACCATGAGAATGGGTCTCCTAAAATAGACCATATAGAAGATGCATTCAGGCTATAGTTTAGTTAATTAGTTAATTGGTTAATTTACTCACCACTCACTAATTAACCACTCACCGATTATTACGATGATTGCTAAAGTCAATTCATCTGCTGTTTTGGGTATTAATGCCTATCTTGTTGAAGTAGAGGTTGACCTTTCAAGGGGGATGCCTTCTTATTCTACTGTAGGTCTGCCAGATAGTGCAGTGAAAGAATCCAAGAACAGGGTTGAGAGTGCAATCAAAAATAGTGGTTTAATTTTTCCCTTAAAAAGAATCACCGTTAATCTTGCTCCTGCTGATATAAAAAAAGAGGGCTCCAGTTTTGACCTCCCTGTTGCTATCGGAGTTTTATCTGCTGCAGGCATAGTAAGTGGAGATAGACTTCAGGATACCATTATATTAGGTGAACTTTCTCTTGACGGGTCATTGAGAGAGATAAGAGGAACGCTTCCTATGAGCCTTGCTGTTAAAGAGATGAATTTTAAGAATATCCTGGTGCCAGAGGCTAATCAAAAAGAAGCTGCAATTGTGCAGGATATAAATGTTCGTCCTGCCAATAATCTGCGCCAGGTGGTTGATTTCTTAAATGGAGATATAGAGATTGAACCTTATAAGGTAGATATAGATAGTTTATTCAAGGAGTTTGCAAAATATCCAGTGGATTTTTCTGAGGTAAAGGGACAGGAATCTGCCAAGCGTGCAATGGAAGTTGCAGCGGCTGGTGGACATAACATTATCACAATAGGGCCTCCGGGTGCAGGAAAAACAATGCTTGCAAGACGTATCCCAACAATCCTTCCAGAACTTACCCTTGAGGAATCACTTGAGACAACAAAAATACATTCTGTAGCAGGATTTCTTACTCACGGTAAAGCCCTTGTCGCTACAAGACCATTCAGGTCCCCGCACCATACGATTTCAGATGTGGCACTTATTGGTGGTGGAGCCCATCCAAGACCAGGTGAGGTATCCCTTGCACATAATGGTGTTCTATTTTTAGATGAACTCCCTGAATTTAATAAAAATGTATTAGAAGTCCTGCGTCAACCTATAGAGGATGAAGAAGTTACCATATCAAGGGCTCTTATGGCACTAACTTTCCCCGCAAGATTTATGCTTGTGTCGGCAATGAATCCCTGTCCCTGTGGCTATTTTGGAGACCCAAACCATCATTGCACTTGCACACCCGGAATGATTCAGAGGTATGTATCAAAGATATCAGGTCCTCTTCTTGATAGAATAGATATACACATAGAGGTTCCTACTCTCTCTTATCAAGAACTCTCAGAAAAATCACCTGGCGAGTCATCAGAAGTAATAAGAGAACGGGTAAATAAGGCAAGAAAGAGACAACTTGAGAGATACAAAGATAAAAAGGGTATGTTTTGCAATGCACAACTTGGTTCTAAGGATATAAGAAAATACTGTATTATTGATGAATCTTCAGAACAACTCCTTCAGATGGCGATACAAAAATTTGGGTTCTCTGCAAGGGCTTATGATAGAATACTCAAAGTCTCAAGAACAATTGCAGATTTAGAGAGTTCTGGAGACATAAAACCAGAACACATCTCTGAAGCAATCCAATATAGGACATTGGACAGGAAGTATTGGATGACTTAGAGGAAAGTTCAAATTTCAAAATCTAAATGCAAGTAATTTTTTTATGAAAAAACTTGACAAGTTTATTTAAGAAAATTAAAGTGCATAAAATCATTAAAATGAAGGAGGTGATGTCTATGGGACAAAGCAAGGCGAGGGTTCGCTTTGCAGGAATAAGTCTATTTTTTAGAAAATTGTGTAAAAATTGAGGTATAGGTTTCAGACTATACTGAAATTTAATACCTGAAAAAGGAGGAATAGATGAGAAAATTATGGATAGCATTGTTAGCGGTTTCTTTTGCCGTTTCAGGATTTGCACAGGTGGGTGTCTGGATGCCTCAATCTTTTAGACTTCAAGGGACATCTATCATTGAGGATGACTTTGATAATGCAATTGACCCGATAGATATAGGACTTGTTGAGGGAAGCAGACTCTATACAAACCTGAGTAACCTGCTTAATTATAACGAGCAGATGTTGGCAAATGTCTCGCAAGACCAGTATCTTTTGGGTTATTCGGGTTCACTGTTACCTATGATGCCTGCACTTAAGACAACGATTCTTATTGAATCGAAAAAGGATGGGATTGCCAATTTCGTATCTATCACCAACCCTCCTATGTCAGGCTTGGGTTTTGTTTCTGGTGATTATACAGAGTGGGGAGCAAATCACAAAGACTATGAATACTGGTCCCAGAGCAAGAAGGATGAAACTACAATGAGCGATAATGTCTTTCTCTTCAACAATCTGTATGACCTTGAAACCATGAAGCTCGGGGCAAGAATTAGCTATCTTTCTGGAAAGAATACATGGACAACCGACTTCTTTGGCGGGGCACCTACTTTCGAGAAGTATTACAAAGAATATACTGATGATGTTGGGAAGACAACTGATACAACAGCCGAAAAAGGAGAGTATTCCACAAAGAAAAACTACAGTGATTTAGGCCTCTTATTTTCTGGTGCAATGGATATGGCTGGAATGGAACTCAGGGGTAACCTCAATTTCACGATGCACTCAGAAAATACAAAACCAGATGACCACTATAGTTGGTATGACGATGATTCTCCAAACACTGATACAGTCATAAATATTGGAGATAAGACCGAAACAGTTACAGGAAACCGGAAGGAAAGTGATATGGGAATTGGGCTCTCTGGAAGAGCGAGAAAGTATATAGAAGGTGGTTATCTTGAGGCTGGTGCTGGCTTCGGAATGACCTTTTCCGGCAAGATTGATGCTAACATACGAGACAAGTGGGATAAATATTATGCATTCAAACCAGCTGGTGGATGGAAAATGGAACGGACCTATGATGAGTATTACGATTACATCTCTTCTGGGGACTACTCAGACCTCGGTTTTGGAATGGGTGCAAAGGGAATATTGCCACTTGGCGAGGAACTTCTTCTGGGAATTGGTATGAATTTTGGATATAGTAGTTACAAAGAGACAGTAGAGGGTGCACCTGTTGATTACTATAAATATGTCGTAGATAATGGTGACACTATCGCCGGCAATGAGGATTCTCTTTACACAAAAACAGTTACCAGTAAAGAAGAAATAGAGACAAAGATTACCGCTACTTCCTGGAATTTCCCTGTTGGATTTGAGTATAAGTTTGGTAAGAAAAAGGATTTCAGATTTAGACTTGGTGCTCTCGCAACATTTACAGATATAACCGAGAAGGTTACCAGCACAAACACAAAACCCGAAGAGACAGTAGTACACGCTGAATATGAAGGTGACAAGACAGATTTAGATACTACGTACACAGAGGATGCATATTATGGCACCAAAGTAGAGGAGACCTCAACATACGACCAGATAACGACCTATACCTATGGACTTGGATGGTATCCAACCGAGAACCTCCAGATTGACCTGCTTGGTTTTCTTGACCCAGCGGGTGACATCTGGACTCCCGCATTCTACAGGAATCTAAGACTCTCTGTAACTCTGAAGTTCTTCTAATACGATTTTTACTATAAAGCCCGGTAGAAAGCAACTTTATCTGCCGGGCTTTATTTTGATATGGGTATTCATAAAACTGCTATTGTTGATGAAGATGCTATTCTTGGTAAAGATATAAAAATTGGTCCCTATTCTATTATTGAGAAAGTTAAAATTGATGCTCAAACAGAAATTGGACCTTTTTGCCATATAAAAGAAAGAACAGAAATTGGCAAGAATTGTGAAATATTTGAGGGTGTGTCTATTGGAAATCCACCCCAGGATATAAGTTACAAAGGTAAAAAGACCAAGGTTGTGATTGGAGATAATAATATTATAAGAGAGTTTGTTACTATTCATCGTTCAACTGAGGGGGACAAGACCTTAATAGGTAATAATAATTATTTAATGGCTTATGTCCATATTGCTCATGACTGTAAAATTGGCAATAATGTAATAATTGCAAATGCTACACAACTTTCAGGATTTGTAGAGATAGAAGATTTTGCATTTGTTTCAGGACTCTGCCCTATTCATCAATTTGTCAGGATTGGTGGCTATTGTATGATAGCAGGTGGGTATCGGGTCCCAAAAGATGTTGTGCCATATTCTCTTGTATCAGGAGACCCCTTAAGAGTCTGTGGAGTTAATAAAATTGGTATTAAAAGACAGGGTTTTCCCGGTGAAGTGATAGGTATTTTAGAGAAAGCGTTTAAGTTTCTCTTCTTTTCAGACCTTAATACTTCTCAAGCGATAACAAAGGTAAAAGAAACCCTTCCACAAATAAAAGAGATAAAACACTTGACAGAATTTATAGAAAACTCTAAAAGAGGGATAGTAAAATGAAAGCGGGTGTCATAGGAGTTGGAAGACTTGGGAAGCATCATGCGAGGATTTATAGTGGATTACACAGTGTAGAACTTGTTGGAGTTAGTGATATAAAAGAAGAGAGGGGAGAGAGAATTGCAAAAATTTATGGGACCGAATATTTCAGAGATACAAATGATCTTCTGAAAAAAGTGGATATGGTAAGTATAGTTACCCCCACAACTACTCATTGTGAGATAGCGAGAGAGGCAATTAAAATGGGTGTCCATACCCTTGTGGAAAAACCAATGACATCTAATATAGAGGAAGCAAATGAGATTATAAAGATTGCCGCCCAAAATAATATTCTGTTACAAATCGGACATATAGAGAGGTTCAACCCTGCTATTGTTGCAATAGAACCTTTTATAAAGGATGTATTGTTTATTGATTCTATCCGCAATTCCCCGTTTGAACCAAGAGCAAGCGATGTTTCTGTAGTAATTGACCTTATGGTTCATGATATTGATATAGCACTCAAGTTTGTCAGAAGCAAGATTAAATCTATATCTGCGAGCGGCAACTCGTTGGTTTCAGGAAAAACTGATATTGCCTCAGCAAGAATCGTGTTCAAAAATGGTGTGGTAGCAAATTTCTTTTGCTCCAGAGTCTCCCCAAATAAGGCAAGAACTACCAAAATCTTTCAGAGGAACTCCTTAATAACTATAGATTATCTATCTCATACTTCTGAGATTTTCTCCAAAGATGGAGATGGTTTTACCAGAAAAGAGGATGTAGAGATTGTACCCAGGGAACCACTCTGGGCTGAACTTGAGTCATTTGTAAGAAGTGTAAAAAATGGAGATAACCCTTCTGTTACGGGGCAGGAGGGACTTTCTGCCCTTCACATCGCCTGCCAGATAGAATCCCAGATACATAAGTGAAGAGAATTCTATAAAACGCCCCTGTGAGTAGCAAGAATCCATAAAGATAAATAACTACCTTGTTTTTGAAATGGTCTTTTAAATATCTATACATACTCCAATGCTCATTAAGTATGGCTTTTTTCCTTATCTTATTAGTTGACCCTCCTACTTTATGAATTATCTTTGCATCTTCAAGAAAAAAGATTTTATAACCTGCCTTTTTTATTCTATAACAAAAATCAACATCATTCATAAATAAAGGATAATTCTCATTAAATCCACCTATTTTATCTATAATTTCTCTTCTTGTAAGAAGGCAGGAACCCATAGGTTGGTCCACTTCTCTTGTAGATTTGTGGTCAAAATATCTCATCTTCCACTTTCTCTGTCGGATTAAATTCCCAAAGTTTGGAAACTCACGACAGGAAGGAATAATTCTTCCATTATTATTTAAGTGCTGTGGTCCCATTGCTCCAATAGATTTATCCTTTTCCATAAATTGAACCATCTTCTCAAGGGCATTATCAAGAATTACAGTATCAGGATTTAAAAAAAGAAGATACTCATTGTTAGATTCTTTTATTCCTTGATTATTTGCACAGGAAAGACCTTTATTGCAATCATTCTCAATAAGATTGACAGCAGGTTCACCTGGTAATGGGAATTTTCTAATAATCTCCTTTGTATTATCAGTAGAGTTATTATCAATGATAATAATCTCGCAATTGGCTGGGCAGGTCCACCTGGTAAGCGAATAAAGGCATTTTTCTATATCCTCTGCGCTATTCCAGGTGCAAATTATTATGGACAAATTCATTAACAAGATAATATAAGAAATTATAAAAAAATTGCAAGAAAAATTGTTGCAATATTTTTTAAAATAAAATACAATAAATTGTGGTCTTGAGCGTTTATAATAATGAGGTGTCAAAAGAAGATGTTCACCTTATTGAAGATTATAAAAATGGGGATAACAGTGCCTTTAATGAACTCTTTTATAGATATAAACTCCCTGTTTTTAACTATATCAAAAGAATGGTTAAAGATAAAGAGGTCGCTGAAGATATCTTTCAGGAAGTCTTTTTCAGAGTTATCAAGGGATTACGACATTATAAAGAAAAAGGCAAATTTTGTGCCTGGCTCTTTAAAATTGCCCATTCCTTAACAATGGATTACTTTAGAAAAAAGTCTGTCATTCTGAATCCGTTAGCTAACGGACAATTGGAAAATGGCGACCCGTCAGCTGACGGGATAGACCAGAAACTGGAAAAAGAAGAAACTATTTCTATTTTAAACAATGCAGTCGGAAAACTTCCCATAAAAGAGAGAACAATCTTTCTTTTAAGACAGCATACTGAGTTAACTTTTAAAGAGATTTCCTGTATGCTTGAGATTCCATTAAATACAGCCCTCTCATATATGCATAATAGTATAATCAAAGTTCGTAAAGCCATCAAATCATGAGATGCAAGAGATTTAAAACTGCCATACTCTATTTTTATAGAGAACTAAACAGTAAACAGGGAAAAGAGTTTGAAAAACATTTAGAGGATTGTAATTATTGTAAGGATTATATTAAAGAGTTTCAAAAGACCAACGACCTCTATGAGTATATTCCTCTTGAGAGTCCATCTCCTGATACTGTTGAAAGAATATTAGCAAAAGTTCCTGCAAAAAGGTTCTCTTTTGTATTGAAACTGCGAGTTGGTTTTGCAACACTGAGTATTATACTATTGGTTTTAGGAGGATATTTTATAATAGAGAATAGGCACAAACCAAATCTTGAATGGTATGGCATAGAGGATAGACTCGAAGAGATTGAAGAAGATATAGAAATATTAAAGGAAGATTTTTTCGCTAATAACTATTAACAAAAAAAGGAGGTGTGTATGTTTAGATTATTGATTCTTGGAGGAATTACGCTCTCTCTTCTTTGTAATCCAGTGGTGGCAGAGAGAGGACCAAAACCACCACATAAGGGGATTGAGCAAGATTTTAAAATGAGTCCAGAGGAGGAAAGGGAAGCGATTGACTTTATCAAAGAAACCACCCCGAGGAGATTTGAGAGACTTGAGAAAATGAAACTTCTCGCTCCTATGAAATACAAGAGGACTTTGCATCGTGTCCTTATGCGCCAGAGGAAACTTGAGCATCTGAAGGAAGTAGATCCAGAGAGATGTAAATTACTGAAAGCACAACAGGAATTAGAGGTCAGAAGTTGGAAACTGGCAGAGAAATATAAAGAAGTAGATAAAAATAAGCAACGAGGAATCAAAACTGAATTACGCAATCTACTCTCCGAACTTTTCACCCTCAGAGAGGAGGAGAAGAAATTCGAGATAAAGAGACTTGAAAAGGAACTCCAGAAGTTAAGAGAAATCACAGAACAGAGAAAAAAACATAAAGATGCGATTATCTCAAGACATATTGATGAATTGCTGGGAGAAGAACATCTAAGATGGTAACTCAATTATCTTCTTTTTTGAAATAGAGAGAAAAATTGATCCGTAGCGTCAAGCTACTGATTTATACCACTCAAGTATTTTATTCTGCAACTCGCAAAAAATTTCTTGCATTATAAAAAGACCTATACTATGATAATCTTGATCAAAAAAATCACGCTCAATGCAATTTCTTATTTACATTAAAACCGCATTGCTTGCCTTAAAGACCCAGAGACTCAGGACTTTCCTTACTACCCTTGGAGTTATAATCGGGGTTACAACAGTAATTACTATGATGTCAATTATTGAGGGTATGAATAAGTACGTTTATAAGGTGCTTGGCAGTATTGGAAGTAATACCATCTATGTGCAGAAATATAAATGGATGGTGATGGGAATGGGGCATGGAAGTAGAAGGGAATGGCGTAAGATTGCCAAGAGGAAAGATTTTACTGAAAAAGATGCAGAGGTAATTGAAAAACTTGAAGGTATAGAACAAGCAACCCTTGCCCAGTCTGTCAGGGGTATGCAAGTGAGTTATAGAAGCGAAGAGGTTGAAGTCAATCAAATTGAGGGTGGAACTCCCAAGTATCTTGAAATATCCAATTATGAAGTTGTAACAGGAAGGGCTTTTGTAGAAACAGACATCTCTTTCAGTCGCCAGGTTTGCATAGTTGGTCCCTATATAGTAGAGAATTTATTTAAAAAAGGTGAAGAACCTGTAGGCAAAGCTATATCTATAGGACCATATAAGTTCACTATAATTGGAGTGTTAAAAGAAAGAGGCTCTTTTGCTGGAAATAATTTAGATAATACGGTTATTATTCCATTAACTACAGTTAAAAAATTTATTAGACCAGGGCGGATGCGTATTTTTCAGGCTCAATATATTATTGCGCGTGTCCAGAAGGAGTATACTATTAACGAAGCTCAGAAAGAAGTAGAAAACCTTCTCAGGCAAAGAAGGGGATGCAAATTTAATGAAGAAAATAACTTTGCCCTCAATACCCAGCAGATGATTTTAGATGTCTATAACAAAATTACATCGGGAATCTTCATGGCAATGATAGGTATATCATCACTTGCCCTTGTTGTCGGAGGAATAGGAATAATGAATATAATGTTGGTTTCAGTAACAGAACGGACAAGAGAGATAGGACTCAGAATGGCAATTGGTGCAAAAAGAAAAGGCATACTCTTCCAGTTTCTTATAGAAGCAGTGGTCTTGACAGGCGCTGGCGGACTCATAGGAGTAATATTAGGATTTATATTCGCAAAACTTGTCGCTACACTTACTCCCTTACCTGCAACTACCTCTGCCTTGAGTATTATTATTGGAATTCTTTTCTCAGTCGTTGTGGGAGTTTTCTTTGGTATCTACCCGGCACATAGGGCATCAAAACTCAACCCTATTGAAGCATTGAGATACGAATAAAAGAAAATTTAAAATGCAAAGTGCAAAATGTAAAATTACAAATTAAAATTCAAAAAGTCTGTAGGAGGGACATTCCTGTCCCGATATTATTTTTATCGGGGTTAGAAAACCCCTCCTACATATCAAGGCTAAAGCCTTGAGTTACAAGTTAGATTTCTAAGAGAGGAGGACACAATGATTTTGTTGATTATATCCTTGGTTTTAGCAGATACCCTACATCTAAATCTTGAGCAGGCAAAGAAAATGGCAATTAAATCTAATCCATCTTACAGGATAACTGCACTTTCTCAGACCCATAGCAAACTTGGATTTTATGAGAAACTCACATCAAATATCCTGAATCCTACGGTCTCTGTTAGTTATTCAGGAGCCGAGAATGGACTATATGATTATACAAGAGGCGGTAGTTACCTTAAAGGGTATTCATTTGGGCTTTCTCTTAACCAACCTGTTTTTGACCCTGGAGAGGCTGCTTCTATCTTGCAAACCAGGCTTGATGCAAATGCCAAAGCATTCTCACGCAAAGAGGCTGAGAACTATCTCTATTATGAAGTAGAAAGTTGTTATCTCTCTGTTCTGAAAACCCAGAAATTGGTTAATTTATGTAAAGAGGCAGTTAATAGAGCAGGAGAGAATTTGAACCTTGTAATCAAGAAAGTAGTAGTTGGAGAGGCATCAAAACTTGATTCTCTAAATGCAGAGGTTTATTTAAATCGTGCAAAATTAGATGCCTTGAACGCTCAAAAAAATTACAAAATGGCTAAAAGGGTTTTATTAAATGAACTTGGTATTTATCGTTCCCCTGAACTTGTGCTTGATGAAGTTAAAATAGAGGAAGAAGAATACCCCTTACCTGTTATTGATACCCTCATTGAAATTAGTTTAAAGAAAAGACCTGCTATAAGAGCCTGCAAGGAAGAATTAAAACAAAGCAAACTCGGTTTCTTTGGAAACCTTGTTTCATTCTTACCTCAAATATCATTTAGATGGTCATGGGACTATAGCACAGAGGACTTTCCTGGTAGTTTTTCTGAAATTAAAAATGGAGCAGGCAGGGGTTCTGGATGGTATGGAACTGCAAGTCTCAACTTATTTTCCTATCCTTTTGAGGTCTGGAAATATAAGACCACCCTTGACCAGACCAATTTGACACTCTTGAACAAGCGAGTTCTTGTGGTAAAGGAAGTAAAGGACACCTATCTTGAGTGTATCAGTGCAGGTGAGAATCTGGGACTTGCAAAGACTATACTTGAGGCGGCAGAGCAAGGTAATAAACTTGCCACAATACAGTACAATCTTGGACTCATACCCATCATTGACCTTCTTAGAGCAGAAACAGACAGGTTAGATGCTGAAATAACCTATCTTTCTGCCCTTTATGATTATAGACTTACAAGAACAAAATTACAATATGTAACTGGACAATTGGAGGTAATAAAATGAAAAAGAAAATATTTATTATATCAGGGATTATAATATTCATGCTGGTTGTAGTATTGGTTAGTAGGAGTAGAAGAAAATCTGTACCTCAAGTGGAAACGATCGTCGCTGAAAAGGGAAATATAATTTCTAAAGTAACAGCAGATGGGACCCTTAAAGCCCTGAATCAAGTAGATATTGGAAGCGATGTAATGGGAAAAATCATAAAAATGAAAGTTAAAGAAGGGGATGTGGTTCACAAGGGAGATGTTCTATGCATAATTGACCAGAGTATCTATAGTTCCAGGTTAAAACGAGCCCGCTCTTCTCTAAAACTCTCCAAACTGCGACTTTCTAAAGCAAAAACAGAGTTGGAACGCAGTACTACTCTCTTTGAAAATAAACTTATCTCAAAGGAGAAATACGAAGATGCAAAACTAAATTATGATGTAACCGCCTCAGAACTGGAGTCAAATCTTGAATCTTATAATGAGGCGGAAGAGAATTTCAAAAAGACAATTATAACTTCACCGGTAGATGGTGAAGTGGTTCAAGTGAATAAAGAAGAGGGCGAAATGGTAGTAATAGGTACTAAAAATGTACCTGGTTCAGTTATGATGACCATCGCCGACCGCTCAAAGATGTTCGTTAATGCCCTTGTTGATGAAACAGAAATAGTAAGAATTAAACTGGAGCAACCTGTAGATATAGCAATTGATGCCTTTCCAGATACGACTTTTGGAGGTAAAGTTACTAAAATCGGGGGTATGCCAGAGAAATCTACATCTGGTACAGAACAAGCGATTAATTTCCCGATTGAGGTTGAACTATCCGGAGTTATGCAAGAATTTTATCCTGGAATGTCTGCGAGTTGTGAAATCACCACCAATAGAAAGGATTCAGTGATCATTATTCCATATCCAGCATTAGGCAGACAGAAAATAAAAGGTAAAGAAGAGGTTCACCTCGAGAGCGATGTAGTGCTTCTATTAAAGGGAAATAGAGTGAAAATCGTTCCTGTAAAAACAGGATTAACAGGGGATAAAGGTGTTGAGATAAAAGATGGGGTAGCGACTGGCGATACAGTCTTAACAGGACCATATATGACTTTAAGAAAATTAAAAGATGGTGATAAGGTCATAACCAAATCAAAAATCAAAGAGCAAAAGTCAAAACGACAAATCAAAATACGAGGAATCAAAAAGTAAAATTATATTCTACTGTAGGAGGGGTTTTCTAACCCCGATAAAATAATATCGGGACAGGAATGTCCCTCCTACAGGACATCTATTATCAATGTTTATAGATATACGAGAAATAACAAAGACTTATCAAATGGGGATGGTTGAAGTCCGTGCTTTAAGGGGTGTGAATCTCCAGATAGAAAAGGGGGAGTATTTAGCTATTACGGGTCCTTCTGGCTCCGGGAAATCCACACTTATGCATATCATTGGGTGTCTTGATACACCAAGTTCAGGAACATACTTCTTTGAAGAAAAAGAGGTACAGGGTTTGTCAGAAGATAGACTTGCTGAAATCAGGAATAGAGAAATAGGTTTTGTTTTCCAGACTTTCAATCTCCTTCCAAGAATAAAAGTTTATGAGAATGTAGAATTACCCCTTTTGTATGCTGGCAAAAAGACAGCTGAAGCAAGAGTAAAATCACAAGAGGTTCTTGAAAAAGTGGGTTTAAAAGAGAGGATAAACCACCGTCCGACAGAACTTTCAGGTGGGGAGTGTCAAAGAGTGGCTATTGCAAGGGCATTGGTGACAAACCCAGGTGTCATCCTTGCTGATGAACCAACGGGAAACCTTGATACCAAAACAGGCAGTGAGATAATGATGCTTTTTGGCAACCTTCATAAAGAAGGAAGAACCCTGATTGTAGTTACCCACGATACAGAAGTAAGTAAATATGCAGATAGAATAGTCGGAATAAGAGATGGGGTGATTACTAATGAAAATGCTAAATTCTAAATTACAAATGCTAAATAAGACTGAGAGTCATTGCGATGAGTGAAACGACGAAGCAATCTAAAAGATGAGGTTGCTTCGTCCCGATAAATCGGGACTCGCAATGACAGAAAGGACATTTAGAATTCATAATTTACAGTATTCTCTTTTTTGGGATAGAAGAAATTTAATCTTTTCATCGCGTTCCATTTTGTCAAGTATAAGAACACCATTTAAGTGGTCAATTTCATGCTGAACTGCCCTTGCAGATAAATCCTCACAAGAAACTTCCTTAACCTTTCCTTCTATATCAAATCCCCTGACCACTATTTTCTTATGCCTTTCAATGTCCACTCTTAACTCTGGAATAGAAAGACATCCCTCATTCATTACTTCCTTATCCTTTTTTCTTTCTACTATTTCTGGATTTATAAGTGCTATTATATTATCTTCTATTGTCAAAATAAGGATTCTTTTCAGGATACCTATCTGATTCGCCGCCAATCCCATTCCTCCATTCTCCTGCATTATCTTCTTCATATTCCGAACGATGGAATTAAGACCATCTGTCTGGAAGTCCTTGACAGAATAAGCCTTATCCCTCAGAATAGGGTCAGGGAATAGTCTCAAACTAAACATAAACAAATGCAAATATCAAAAATCAAATATCAAAACTACATATTAAAATGCAAAATTTTTTTATCGTTGGAGTTAATCCGTAAGGATTTTATTTTATAAAAGGCTAACGCCTTAACTCCTTTCAACATTTTGATTTTTGATTTGTGTCATTTTGCATTTTGATTTTTGAGTTTTACACTGTCTTTATATGTGCTTCTTTTAGTTGTTGTTCTGTAACTTCTGCAGGGATGTTCTCTAAAAGTCCTGTGCCAGTGATAGTTTTGGGAAAGGCTATTACATCCTGAAGATTAGTTTTTCCAAGCATCGTTAAAATGAGTCTATCAAGACCAATTGCAATGCCCCCATGAGGAGGGGCACCATAATCAAGAGCATCAAGCAGACATTTGAAAGGTTCCTTATTTACCCCGGCTATATCCATAACTTTTTCCTGTAATTCTCTTTTGTGAATCCTGATACTACCTGACCCTAATTCTACCCCATTTAACACAAGGTCATATAATCTTCCTTTACTGTTAACTGTTAACTGTTGACCGTCAACTATTTTGGGCATAGTGAATATATGATGACAGGGTTCATAAGAATCTGTTTCTTGATTGTATTCAAAAAGTGGAAAATCATAAATCCATACGAATGAGAAGTGAGAAGTGGGAAGTGAGAAGTGGGAAGTGAGAAGTTCCTTTCTCACTGCCCCAAGTGCCTCTGAAGCGGGTTTGGACTTTCCAGCAACTAAAAGAATAGTTAAAAGTTTAGAGTTAGGAGTTAAGAGTTTAGAGTTCAGGACTGAGAAATGTTTATCATTGAGAAACTTGACAATAGGACCTTGCCATTTTCCATCTTTGAATTTAAGATAAGTGAGCCCAAGTCCGTTAGCTAACGGATAGTCCTCTACAATTTTTGATAATCCATCTATTTCTTTTCTTGATAGGTCCTGGGTATAAGGAAGAGCTTTTGTACATTCTGCCTGTCTGAATATATTGAACTTACTCTCTTTAAGAATAGAAGTGATATCCTCAATAAAAAAATTATATCGCATATCTGGCTTATCTGTTCCAAATTTAGACATGGCTTCAGAGCGGGGCATTCTTCTAAATGGAATCTTGACATTTTGATTCAAGGTATTTTTAAATATGAACTTCACCAGCCCTTCCACTATCTCAAATATTTGTTCTTCATCAACAAAACTCATCTCTATATCAATCTGTGTATGTTCTGGTTGTCTGTCCGAGCGCTGGTCCTCATCTCTGAGGCACCTTGCAAACTGATAATATCTATCAAATCCTGCTACCATTAAAAGTTGTTTATAAATCTGCGGAGACTGTG
>JAUWAR010000057.1 GCA_030601965.1 bacterium
AATCATATACTCCTTTACCCCTACAACATTTTTTGAACTTCTTACCAGAACCACAGGGGCAGGGGTCATTTCTGCCAACTTTTTCTACCCCTCTTTTGTAAGTTTCAATAACCCTTTCACCTGTTTGTGGCAGAGCAGGCATTTCGCCTGGTGCTATTCCTGGTGGAGGTGGTTCCTGAGCAGTTGCCCGCGCTGCAACTGATTCTTTGGCGCTTTCAGTTTCTGGCTTATATGCCCTTACAGGCATTCCTCTCTTCTCTTCACCCTGTCTCGTAATCCTCAATCCAAATAAATTCCTTGATACCTCTCTGTCTATGGATACAAGGAGTTGCTCGAACATCTCAAAGGATTCACGCTTGTATTCAATAAGTGGGTCTTTCCCTCCATAACCTCTTAAGCCTATTCCCTCTTTTAATGTATCTAATTCGTATAAATGCTCTCGCCAGTTTCTGTCTATTACCTGTAACATTACCTGTCTTTCCATATCCCTTATTATCTCAACGCCAAATTTTTCCTCTCTATTTTTGTAAAACATCTCTACTGCCTTTATTAGTTCTTCTCTTAAATCGTCAATTTTCATAGAATGCCTTTGTTCAGTAGTCCCGAAGGTTCGGGAGAAATCAATTAAAAAGACCTCTCTTATCTCTGCTAAAAGACCTTCCCAATCCCAGTTCTCTGGAAGTTTATTTTCATCTGCATGGGCATCAATTATTTCATCAATGGTATTATCTATGCTCTCCCATATTCTTTCTGATATATCTTTGCCCTGTAAAATCTCTTCTCTTATCTTGTATATTGCCTCTCTCTGTTTGTTCATTACATCATCATATTCAAGAAGGTGTTTTCTTATATCAAAATTATACCGTTCAACCCTTTTCTGAGCAGTTGCTATTGCCCTTGTAACAAGATTGTGTTCAATTGGTTCATCGTCTTTTGCTCCAAACCTATCCATTATACCTGCAATTCTATCTGAACCAAATAGCCTCATTAAATCATCTTCAAGTGATAGGTAAAATTTTGCAGAACCAGGGTCTCCCTGTCTTGCACACCTTCCTCTTAACTGCCGGTCTGTCCTTCTTGCCTCATGCCTCTCTGTTCCAAGTATATGAAGACCACCCTTTTCTACAACTCCGGACCCGAGTTTTATATCTGTTCCCCTACCTGCCATATTTGTGGCTATTGTTACCTTGCCAGGTTCACCAGCGTGTGCCACGACCTCCGCCTCTTTTTGATGGTATCTGGCATTTAAGACCTGATGTGGAATACCTTTTCGCTTGAGCACCCTTGCTAATGTTTCAGAGACATCAACGGAAATTGTGCCAACAAGTGTGGGTCTTCCATTTTTGTGCATTTCTTCTATCTCCTTCATTATTGCATTATATTTCTCTCTCTTTGTTTTATAAATAGTATCAGGGAATTCTGTCCTATCTACAGGTTTATTTGTTGGTAGGACAACTACCTCTAATTTGTAGATATCCCAGAACTCGTGTGCCTCTGTCTCTGCTGTTCCTGTCATACCAGCAAGTTTTTCATACATCCTGAAATAGTTCTGCAAAGTAATGGTTGCGAGTGTCTGGGTCTCTTCTTCAACTGCTACCCCTTCTTTTGCTTCAATTGCCTGGTGCATACCATCTGAGTATCTACGACCTGGCATAAGCCTTCCTGTGAATTCATCAACAATCACTACCTTTCCATCCTGAATTATATACTCAACATCTTTTTCAAATAAAGAATCGGCACGAAGTAGTTGATTTATGACATGACTCCTTTCACTGCACTCGGCATACTTTCTCTCAAGTTCCTGTTTCTTTACAAATTTTTCTCGTGGTGAAAAACTTTCGTTATCCTCTATCTCTTTGAGTTCTATAGAGAGGTCTGGAAGGGTAAAGAAATCAGGATTATCAGGGGCAATTGTTTGCCTTCCCATGTCTGATATATTTACTGTATGACCTTTTTCATCTATTGTATAATAAAGTTGTTCATCAAGTTCAGGAAGTTTCTTATCCTTCATATACTCACCTTCTGTCTGTTCTATTAGTTTGGTAATACCCTGTTCCTTTTTGAATTTCATCAGTCTTTTATTCTTGGGTAATCCCCTTTGAGCCATCAGAAATTTTGTTCCTGCCTCTTTTTCTTTGTCATTTTTGAATAACTGTTCACCTTCTGCTATTAGCCTATTTACAAGAAGATTTTGCTTGTGTGCAACTCTATCAACATTGGGTTTTAATCTCTCGTATTCTCTATTGACAGTTCTCTCAACAGGTCCCGATATTATAAGTGGAGTTCTTGCCTCGTCAATAAGCACAGAATCCACCTCATCTACAATTGCATAATGATGACCCCTTTGAACCTTATCTTCAGCCCTCCATGTCATATTATCCCTTAGATAGTCAAATCCAAATTCATTATTTGTGCCGTATGTTATATCACATTCGTATTCTTTTTTTCTCTCCTCAGGTATCATACCACCTTGAATACACCCGACAGTAATGCCCAGGAAATCATAAACTCCACCCATCCATTGACTATCACGCTTTGCAAGATAATCATTTACAGTGATAAGATGACAACTCTTACCTTCTAATGCATTTAAATATAAAGGCATTGTGGCAGCGAGTGTTTTACCTTCACCAGTTGCCATCTCTGCAATTTTGCCTTGATGAAGCACTACTGCACCCATTAACTGACAATCAAAAGGGACCATTTCCCATTTCCAGATATTTCCTGTAATTTCCCATTCCTTACCAATAAGGCGTCTGCATGCCTCTTTTACGACAGCAAATGCCTCTGTCATAATATCGTCAATGGTCTCGCCAGATTTGAGCCGTTCTTTAAATTCCTCTGTTTTGTGCTGTAGTTCAGAGTCTGTAAGGTTTTTTAATTTCTCAAACTCTGTGTTAATGAGTTCTACAAATGGTCTAATCTTTGTAAGTTCTCTCTCGTTAGCTGAACCAAAAACTTTTTTGATGATGCTCATTTTTAATTGAGTTAATTGAGTTAATTGAGTTAATTAAATCCACTCAATCACTTAATCACTTAATTAACTTAATCACTTTCTCTGCTATTTTCTCCGCACTCAATCCATATTTATCAAGCAGGAATTCCCTGGACCCATGCTCTATAAATTGGTCAGGCAAACCTATTCTGAAAACTACTGGTGGCACAGGCATCTTGCCTGTCTTACCTGTGCTACTGAGGAATTCAAGCACCCCTGAACCAAAACCACCAGAGAGGGTATTCTCCTCAATAGTTATAATAGGTTTGTTGGAAATGCTTTTTAACAACTCCTCATCAATGGGTTTTATAAATCTTGCATTTACAACTCCAATGTCTATTTCCCCTTTTTTAAGTATCAAACTTGCCTCTAATGCTGGATATACCATTGAGCCTACTGCGAGGAATGTTCCATCCTTTCCTTGTTTTAGGACTTCCGCCTTTCCTGTTTTTATTCCTGTGGTGTCAGGAGTTACCTCCTGACACGAACTCAGTCGGGAGGAAACTCCCGACTGCACACTAGGCACAGAACCTTTTGGGTATCTTAACACGGTAGGTCCTTTTTTATAATCTATACAGAACTTCAGCATATTTACAAAATCTTTTGCATCCTTTGGAGCCATAATTACGATATTTGGTATTACTCTGAGATAGGAGAGGTCAAAAGTACCGTTATGAGTTGGCCCATCTTCTCCAACAATGCCGGCTCTATCAAGACACAACACAATAGGAATTTTCTGGAGACAGACATCGTGTAGAACCTGGTCAAATGCCCTTTGAAGAAAAGTAGAATATATTGCAACTACAGGTTTAAGCCCCTGCAATGCAAGTCCTGATGCGAATGTTACCGCATGTTGTTCTGCTATTCCCACATCAAAAAACCTCTCCTTGAACTCATCTCTAAAACAGGAGAGGCCAGTTCCATCTGGCATAGCGGCTGTTATAGCACATATCTTTTTATCCTTTTTGGCAAATTTAACAAGGGTTTCCCCAAAGATTTCTGAATAAGAGGGTGCTTTGTCAGGGGGAGAAGGTTGTTTTCCTGTTTCTTTATCAAATTTTGAGATACCGTGAAAAAGGGGTTTCTCATTTTCCGCAGGTGCATAGCCTTTACCTTTTTCTGTAATCACATGAATAAAAATGCTCTCTTTAAGATTCTTTGCTGATTTGAATGTATCTATAAGTGAACGTATATTATGTCCATCAATGGGCCCGATATACTCAAATCCGAGTTCTTCAAAAAATATAGTGGGTATTGTAAGATTTTTTATGCCTTCTTTAAGTTTGCGAGCCACTATTCTTGCCTTTGTTCCGAGCCCTGCTGGAAGTTTGCCTAAAAGTTCCCATACATCGTTTTTCATCTCATGATATATTGGCGTGGTTACTATCTTATTTAAATAAGTAGAAATACCACCCACATTTTCCGAGATAGCCATTTTATTGTCGTTCAGTATTACTATCATATCTTTTTTCAAGAATCCTGCTTGATTAAGCCCTTCGTATGCTATACCAGCTGTGAGTGCGCCATCACCTATAACTGCGATTATTTTGTAATTATTCCTGTTTAAATCTCGGGCTATTGCCATACCAAGTGCCGCAGATATGGATGTTGAGGAGTGTCCCGTTCCAAAGACATCGTATTCACTCTCGTCTCTTTTGGGAAAACCTGATATACCACGATATTGTCTTAATGTATCAAATTCCTGCCTCCTTCCAGTAAGAAGTTTATGTGCATAGCTCTGATGTCCAACATCCCATATAATCTTATCTGTTGGTGTATCAAATACATAATGAAGGGCAATAGTGAGTTCAACAACTCCCAGACTTGGTGCAAGGTGTCCACCATTTTTTGAAACAACATCTATAATCCTCTCTCTGATTTCAGATGCAAGTTGTTGAAGTTCAGAAAGAGAAAGGGATTTAATATCCTGGGGTGAGTCTATTCCCGAGAGAATGTAGGAGGGACATTCCTGTTGAGCTTGCGAAATCCCGACTCGGCGGGGTCCCGATTTATCAATAGCCATAAATGTAGGAGGGACATTCCTGTCCCGATTTATCAATAGCCAGAAAATACAAGTGCAAAAGTAATACCTAAAAGGATACCCATAGTTACTTCAAGAGGGGTATGACCAAGAAATTCTTGAAGTTTTATTCCTGTTATTTTTTCCCCTTTATAAAGTCTTTCTACAATTTTATTTAAAGTTTCTGCTTGTTGTCCTGCTGCTCTTCTAAGACCTGCAGCTTCGTATATTACAATCAAGCTAAAAACAAGAACGACTGCAAACAGAGAGGAGGGTCCACCTTCTTTTAGCCACACACAGGTTGAGAGTGCCGCAACTGATGCAGAATGTGCACTGGGCATTCCACCTGTCTCAACCAATCTTCTGAAATTGAGTTTCTTGTTCTCAACAAGAAATATAATAAACTTAATAATTTGTACAAAGAATCCACTACAAAGAGGAATCAAAGCAATTTGATAACCCATATTACCAGACAAATCCCAAATCAGAATTTCGAAATCCGAACAAAAGTCCCAATTCCCAATGCCCAATTATCAATATCTCAGTCTTTGTCATTGGGATTTTGAGATTTGTCATTTCATTCGACATTCGTCATTCGGATTTCGTCATTTTATTTTTACCTCTTCTATCTTCTCTTCAGTCCTTGAAAGATAGTCCTTACAGAATTTTATAAGTTCTTGCCCTTGTTCATATAGTTTAATAGACTCATCAAGATTAATCTCACTGTTTTCAAGTTTTTCTACAATCTTTTCTAATTTTTTCAATGCCTCTTCAAATTTCATATCTTATATCTATTATAAAAAAATACTATCTTTGTCAAGAAAAACAATTTTTTTAAAAATCTTGACTTTTGACTTTATTGAATCTATTGAAGGATATGGTAGCCGCAGGCTTTAGCCTGCGTTACTGTTGTTGAGTATTATGTTAATTCTTGCAATAGATATAGGAAATGAAAATACAAAATTGGGACTCTTTAAGGATAAAAAACTGGTTAAACATAAAAAAGTCCCTACTCACCATATATTAGATATTAAATCTCTCTTAAAAGAATTTATTAGCAAAGAAACTCCTTTTAAAGCGATTGTCTCTTCAGTTGTTCCCTCTATAAATACTCTGTTTTCTATAGCCCTTGAAATTATGAATATAGATGTATTTTTTATAGACGGAGAAATCAAGACACCAATTAAACTTGCTTATAAAAATCTTGGAGCAGATAGGATAGCAAATCTATATGGTGCAAGAGAAATTACAACTCCCCCGTTTTGTGTCATTGATATGGGAACTGCTACTACTGTGGATATAGTTTCCAAGTCTGGCGAGCATATAGGTGGTTTGATAATACCCGGGATGGAAATGGGACTAAAGACACTTGCTCACCTACCAAAGATAGCAACAGAAGATGTAGGAGTGACATTCCTGTTGAGCCAGCGAAATCCCGACTTGGCGGGGTCCCGATACCCTCTAATAGGCAAGAATACAAATGAGTGTATAAAGTCCGGGATTTACTGGGGAGAGGTATGTAGAATAGAGGGTATTATAAATAAAATTCAAGAGCAAATGGGAAAGATAAATATTATAATTACAGGAGGTGCCGGAGGGTTAATAGCAAAAGGGATTAAATTGCCATATTATCCAAATCTTACACTCATAGGGCTTTGTAATATAGGATATCAAATTACATATAAATGATGTTCATAGTCCTGTCATTGCGAGCGTTAGCGAAGCAATCTCATTGATTTGAGATTCTTCACTTCGTTCAGAATGACAGATGTGGAACAATGACTGATAACTTCGACACAATCATAATAGGTGGTGGTCATGCAGGAATTGAGGCAGGACTTGCCTCGGCAAAAATGGGTGTCAAAACCTTACTTGTTACCACAAATCTTGATACAATAGGACAGATGAGTTGTAATCCATCTGTTGGGGGTTTGGGAAAGAGTCAACTTGTTGTTGAAATAGATGCACTTGGAGGTGAGATAGGATTTAATACTGATAAAACAGGTATATCTTTTAAGATGTTGAATACAAAAAAGGGTCCTGCTGTCTGGTCTTTAAGGGCACAGGTAGATAGAAGGAAATATAGAGAGGAGATGCAGAAAACTCTCAAGAAACAAGAAAATTTAGCGGTTAAACAAGGACTTGTCACTGAAATTTTGGTTGACAAGCATAGTCATTCTGAGCGTCATAGTCCTGTCATTGCGAGTCCCGATATTTATCGGGACGAAGCAATCTCAAGAGTATCAGGTATAAAAACAAAAGAAGGGATGGAATTTACAGCAGAGACTGTAGTTATAACAGCAGGCACTTTTCTAAATGGACTCATTCATATAGGTCTTAACCATTTTGCATCAGGCAGGATGGGAGAGTTGCCATCAATTGAACTGTCAGAGTCTCTTGGAAAGATAGGTTTCAAACTTGGAAGATTTAAGACAGGCACATCACCTCGTATAGATAAAAAAACGGTCAATTTCAAGGTATTGAAACCTCATGATTTTGACAAAACCCCTTCCCATTTTTCCTATCGCACAAATAGGTTTGAGCCAGAGCAGGTTCCCTGTTGGATTACTCATACAAATAAAAAAACTCATAAGATAATTCTTGATAATTTAGATAGGTCTCCACTTTATCAAAAGGTAATAAAGGGAATAGGTCCCAGGTACTGTCCTTCTATTGAAGATAAGGTTGTAAGATTCAGGGATAAAGATGCTCATCAAGTTTTTTTGGAGCCGGATGGATTGGATACAGACGAATATTATCTGAATGGACTCGCCACTTCTCTACCTATGGATGTTCAACTCAAGTTTTTACATACTATAAAGGGGCTTGAGGAGGTGAAAATTTTAAAGCCTGGTTATGGGATAGAGTATGATGTTGTTCCTCCTTATCAGGTCTATCCCACACTTGAGACAAAGATTATAAAAAATCTCTATCTTGCAGGTCAGATAAATGGGACATCGGGTTATGAAGAGGCAGCATCTCAAGGGATAATAGCTGGAATAAATGCAGGGCTTAAGGTGATGAAAAAAAAGCCATTTATATTAAAG
>JAUWAR010000138.1 GCA_030601965.1 bacterium
GAAATCTATAAAAGCCTCAAAATTCCTTCTCAGGTTATGAAGCCTGTAAAAACATGGCATATTCCAAATATAGTGACTGAACGGAATCGCAAACCCCTATAAACACCACATTTCTTTCTGAAAATGCGGAAGTGAGGTTAGGAGGCCGAGAGATCCAAAGTACAAAATTTTAACTGAAGTTGCCATTAAGGAAGAAGTTGAGAAAGAGACGAAAGCAAGAGAAGACAAATTTTTAAAAGAGAAAAAGTATAAATGAGCCGAAAAAGGCAGGGGGCAAAATTTCACCCCTGACAAAAGAACTGCTCAGGGTTGCATACATATTGACCTATACATATTAAGATGTATACTAAAATTGTAAGAAGTGCAGCAAGAAAATAAAGATGGGAAGATACTGCTACTACTGCGGAAAGTATAAAGGGTAGACGTACTTCCAATGAAAAAGCCCCGCACCGGCAGGGCTTTTCTCCGTTTATGCTAACAAAGTTCATAGTCTTTAACGGTTCCTTAGGGGTTCTTTGGAATAATACTGCACGAAAAGGTACTATTCCGGATGCACTACATCCCTTTCCCTTCTTCGTCTTTCTTGTGCATTAATTTCACCTCCATTTATAATAATAATCATTTTAAATTCCATGTCAAGTTCTCACGTTCTTTTCTAAATATTCAGCATCTTTTTCACCACATCCCGATTCTGAGTCAAGTCATCATCAATTAATGCATGATAAACCCATTCTCTATTGAGTTCCACAGCTCTCTTCAAATCCCGTTCCGTCTTATCCTTGTCACCTTTTAAACTGTGATAACAAGCTCTATTGAAATAACACTGGGCGTCTTTATCGCTAATTTTTATTGCCTGATTCAGCAGCTCTATTGCATTATCGAGATGGTCTTGCCGTTTTTGGATATAAGCCTTGTTTACATAAGCATCCAAGTAATCTGGCGCTAACTCAAGACACTTGTCATAATTTGAATTTGCCCTCGGGTAATCGCCTATTCTCATATATACTTTCCCTTTAAAGAAATAAATCCTCGCCTTTTCCTTCGGCTCAAGGTCAAAATATGATGCCTCTTCAAGGAAACGTAGTGCATCTGAATAGTCTCCCGATGCGAGACGTAGGAGTCCCCTGAAGAGAGGTACCTCCCAGGAGAATGATTCTTTAATTTCATCCAAAAAATAAGCCGCCTTATCATAAATCCCTAGGTAGAAAAATATCCTAACGAGATTCAGCTTACTCATATATCGATCTTCTTTGGCTCTATCTTTACTTTCTCTCCCCAAGTTCTTAGTTTGCTCTTCCACTCTCTCCCCTTGCTTCTTTAGGTTTTCCCTTAGATCTTGCCGTTCTGTGGCCTCTTTATATCCGAAAAACGCTAGGAAAACAATCACTATGCTAAAGAAAATGAGAATTATATTCATTGCTCTGAGTGTCAAATCTACCGGATTTTGGGCAGGCAAAGTGAGGACAAGGGACGAGAGTAAACCAATACTTAGAATAAATCTAGTAATCAGCACTGCCACCACTATTAATGCCGCAACAAGGAGAAACCAAAATATTGTCTTCATGATTCCCATAGATCTCCGAGGACGCTGTTTTTGTTGTTCTACCATTTAATCTTCTCCCGAAATATGTTTTTGTTAATCTATTTCGTAATCATGACCCAACGTGAAGACCTTGGGGTCTACTGCATCCGCCAGGATACTGCAATTGCGTGTCGAAGAGTCCAAATATTGCAAAAACCCTACAGAAAATATAACGAAGAAATACAAAAGCGTCAACAAGTGACCAAAAAACTTTATTCTCCTTTTATTGTAAGCAAAACCTGAAAAAAGAATGTCGAAATAATTAGGGATCTCAAGATAATTTACAAACCCCAAATCACATTTTTGTCATTCATCTCCTCCTTTCCAAAACATTATAATTGGACAAAGGAAATAAATCACCTTATTTCTCCTCCCTTTCGAAATATTCCTCATAATTCTTATCATCTGTATACCAATCATCTAATTCAAAAAATCCACATTCTTTGGCACAATACAAACCATCCCATCCCCTGATTCTATCTCCATCACAAAATTTACTTTTCTTATTGGTACATCTTACTTCTCCCTCTTTAGACTTCACATATTTGCACCAATGGCAATGACGTCCAAGATTATTACCCAGCCAATTTTTTGCAAGTTCACTCCACTTGGGACTTATCATTTTTTTCTTCTAGGTTCCATGAGGTCTGAAACATTTGGTATTCAATTGACAAACTCCTTTATTTTGGTATTTTCCCATAATGGGCCAATAATAATCGGTATAACGAAGTTGTTTTTTGGCTAATTGTGGCGCGTTGGCCAACCCCAATAGCCACGGAACTAACGGGCTGATCAAAGAGGGTGCCAAATTAGTGGAGTCCGTGGAGGATGTGCTGGAGGAACTCAATTTCTCCGAGCTTGTCCGGCTTAAGAAAGAAAAGATTAAAGCCAAAAACCTCTCATTATCTTCTGAGGAGAAGAAGATCTTTAATCTCTTGAAAGAGGAACCTTCCCATATTGACCTACTGGTGAAACTCAGTAGATTCCCTGCTTCTAAAGTGGGTGGGCTCTTAACGAGACTTCAGATAAAATCTCTGGTAAGAGAGCTACCCGGCAAGTTATTCTGCAAAAGATAACCAGAGGAAAGTTTACTATAGTGATGGTCTAAAAGGAGGAGAAATTGACGAAAAAAGGGATAATAATTGTGCTTACAGGCATCATCGTAATGTTTGTGAGTTTATCAGGGCACGCACAGCAAAGGGGCACTTTTGGTCTGG
>JAUWAR010000074.1 GCA_030601965.1 bacterium
AAAAAGGAAGCACTTTCAGTATAGACAAAGAGGAAGCTTTGAAAAAGCATCTTGAGACCCTTAAACCTGAAGATTTTGGGAAATATAAACTGAAATGAACCCACAATTTACAAAAAGGGCAAGAAATGTTCTCTATATGGCAAAGAAGGGGGCATTAAGCCTGGGTAGTGATGCAGTGGGAAGTGAGCATATCCTTCTGGCAATTATCAAACAAGGTAGTGGAGTAGCCGTTACTGCACTTGCAAACCTGGGGATTGACTTGAATGCAGTTTATCAGGAGATTGTTTCTTTGCAGCTCCCCACAGGTGGAACCAGCGTAGTAGGAGATATCCCTTTTAACCAGGATGCAAGGAAGGTTCTTTCTTATGCAGAGGAAGAGGCAAGGGAAATGGGAGATACATATATTGGAACAGAACACTTACTTTTGGGTATTATAAGAGATGAAAAGGGGGTTGGAGCAAGTGTGCTTTCTAAATTTGGAGCCGAGATAGATGCAGTAAGAGAGGAAACCCTCTCATTACTTTCTTCTGAGCCTGAACCCGGTCAAAAACCAAAGCAGAAGAAGACCAAAACTCCTGCCCTTGACCACTTTACAAGAGATATTACACATCTTGCGAGCGAAGGAAAACTTGACCCCATTGTTGGAAGGGAGAAAGAGATAGAAAGATTGATGGAAGTGCTTTGCAGAAGAAAGAAAAATAATGCTGCACTTATTGGAGAACCAGGTGTTGGGAAAACTGCCATCGTTGAGGCACTTGGCCAAAAAATTGCAGATGGAAAGGTCTCATCAATTCTTGCGAACTCTCGGGTTCTTGCACTTGACCTTGCCGCAGTGGTAGCTGGCACAAAATATAGAGGACAATTTGAAGAACGATTAAAGGCAGTTTTAAATGAGACAAGAACTGCAGGAAATGTTATTATCTTTATAGATGAACTGCACACCCTTGTGGGCGCTGGTGGGGCTGAAGGTGCTATGGATGCGTCTAATATGCTTAAACCTGCTCTGGCAAGAGGAGAAATTCAGTGTATAGGCGCTACAACTATGAATGAGTATAGAAAATATATAGAAAAGGATGGGGCACTTGAAAGGAGATTTCAACCTATTCAGGTTGCACCTCCTTCTGTTTCTGATACCATAGCAATCTTGAGAGGTCTTCGCAAGAAATATGAAGAGCATCACAATATTCACTATACAGATAGTGCTCTTGTTGAAGCCTCAACTCTGGCAGATAGATATATTTCTGATAGATTTTTGCCAGATAAGGCAATAGATGTAATGGATGAGGCAGGAAGTAGAGCTAAACTAAAAGCAAGGAAAAGAATACCTGTGGAGTTACAAAAGAAAGTTAAACTTCTTGAGGAGGAAAAGGTTAAAGCTGTGGAGGGTCAAAATTTTGAGAGAGCTGCAAAAATTAGAGATGAGAAAAGCAAGTTAGAAAATGAGATTAAGACTATTGAAAAAGGGAAACGAAGAATCGTATCTACTGAAGATATAAGATATGCCATTTCTCTATGGACAGGGATTCCACTTACCAAACTCAAGCAAAAAGAGCAAGAGAGACTTCTTGAAATGGAGGGTAAACTTCGGTCTAAAGTCGTTGGTCAGGAAGAGGCAATTAGTGTGATTTC
The DNA here is from genome assembly GCA_030601965.1 of bacterium. Lineage (GTDB taxonomy): Bacteria > Hydrothermota > UBA3073 > JACQXS01 > JAUWAR01 > JAUWAR01. The sequence continues at coordinate 1,630 of JAUWAR010000074.1, forward strand.
AAAGGCTATAAGACGTTCAAGAACAGGACTCAAAGACCCGGATAGGCCAATTGGTTCCTTTGTCTTTCTTGGACCAACCGGAGTTGGCAAAACTTATCTTGCAGAGAAACTGGCTGAATTCCTGTTTGATTCAGAAAATGCACTCGTAAGACTTGATATGTCAGAGTATATGGAAAAATTTAATGTCTCAAGACTTATAGGTGCACCACCTGGATATGTTGGATACGAGGAGGGAGGACAACTTACAGAGAGAGTCCGGAGGCAACCATATTCTGTGGTGCTTTTAGACGAGATAGAAAAGGCACATCCAGATGTGTTTAATATATTACTTCAGATACTTGAAGATGGAACGCTCACAGATTCTTTTGGAAGAAGAGTAGATTTCCGAAATACTGTGCTTATTATGACATCAAATATTGGCACAAAAGAGATAAAAAGGACAAAAGTTGGTTTTGAAACAAAGGAAGGGACTGATTACGAGACAATGAAAAAGGACCTCCTTGAAGATGTAAAGAAAACATTTAATCCCGAATTTCTAAACAGGATAGACGAGACGATTGTATTTCATGAATTAAGCAAGGAAGATATGAGAAAAATAGTGGAGATTCTTTTTGAGGAACTAAAGGGAAGGGTGAAAGAAAAAAATATAGAAGTAGAACTTTCAGATAGTGCAAAGGAGCTTTTGATAGACAAAGGATTTGACCCAAGTTATGGTGCAAGACCTTTGAGAAGGGCTTTACAGCGGATACTTGAGGACCCATTATCAGAAGAAGTGCTGAAACAGGGCTATAAAAGAGGATTAAAGGTTAATGCAACACGAAAAGGAGATAGGCTTGCCTTTGTGCCATCTACAAAATCCCCATAGGTTAATCGGTTATTAGTTATTGGTTATTAGTTATTAGTTTTTTAAACTATGAACCATGAACCTATTGGGTAAAGAAAGAGGTTGATGGTAAAATCTCCTTTTCTGTTCTCTGTCCTCTGTTTTCTGTCCTCTCTCGTTCCTATTTGGACTTACAGTGCATTTGAAGACTTATCTCCTCTGGAGTACAAAACTTTAGTTTTGCCTTCAACACCCAAGATTGAACTGACTTATGTACAACCATTTGGAATGTTGCATTATGCGAGGTTCTCTTGTTTGTGGAAGGGGTTAATGTTTGGATGCTCAACATTTGGAGGAGAAGTTTATAGAGAAAACGAACTCTTATTTGGTTACTGTGGCAAGAAGGGATTATCTCAAAGAGATTTCTACTATGGAATTTCCGCAAAAGTGATGAACCTTGTAATAAAGGATTATGGAAGCAGTTGGACAATTGGACTGAGTGGTGGAATAATGATTCCCATAGAGCAGACATTGATTTCCATCGCCCTTATTAATTTTAACAATCCCGGTATTGGAGAAGAGGAAATCACAAGGAGGATTCTTGGAGGTATTACTATATTCCCTGTTGACAATTTCAGATTGAATTTTGGGATTTATAAGGAAGAGGGCTATCCTGTGGAAATAATGGTAAACAACAGAATAACCTTAAATGAGTATTTTGAACTTGGATTTGGAATTAAAACCATTCCTACTTGTTATACTGCTGGGGTGATTTTCCATATAAAGAATATAGACTTTTCATATTCAGTAAGGACTCACGAAACTTTAGACTTAACACATATTATTTCTTTAGGTTATTTGCTAAAATAAATCCTTGATATCAAATATTTCTATAAGTGCGTTCACTACGGCGAACCACACCATCTATAATAACCAAATTCTCTTTGTCAAAGATACTATAAATAATGCGATAACGACCTATCCGAAGACGATATCTATGAGCATCTAATTTCTTTACACCTCTGGGACGAGGATTATGTGCTAATCCCTTGATTGCTTGTGCTACACGAGTATAAATCTCTCCAGGTATCTCATCTATTTCTTTTTCAACCCTGGTACTGGCAAGATCTACTTTATAGATATTACTTATTCCTTGTCTTTCTTTCTGCATCATATCGTGCAAATGGGCGCCCTTTGCCAGTTCTATATTCTGTTTCTCCCTTCTCTGCTATTTTCAAATCTTCAATGTTCTCAAGAAGTTCTACCAGAGTGTGATACCGAGTGGCATCAACGACAATTCCTTTTACCTTCTCTCCTTCCATGAGAGTAAGTGGTTTTTGTTTAAAGAGTTTTTGCAAAGAATGAATAACATCATCAGATACACTTAAAGTTCTTTCCATGAATTCCTCCTATTTTTCATTAAATATACTATACAATTTATTTTAATGTCAAGATATAATACAAAGATTTTTTCTCCAAGACATTTTTATTTTCTTGACTTCCACCAAAATCAAAAATATAGTAATTTAAGGAGATGAATATTTTTGAACGGATTTTAGACTCTGCACTGGGATTCACAGAGGACCTATGTGGAGTGAAGAGAGTTACAAATGCTTTTTAGCAGGAGTATCAATTGTGGTTGGCCAATGTGAATCCCCCCTTTGTTTCAAGGGGCAAAAGAAAGGAGGATAGGTTATGAAACCGTTTTTTAGAGGTATTTCCAGAAAACTAAAAGTACATATAGAAGATATATCTGGTCACTTTGGTCATGCGGGAGAACAAGGTTCAAGTAACGAAAAAATTTTAATAGAGTTACTAACTAACTATTTACCAAAAAGATATGCTATAGGGAGGGGCAAGATAGTTTCCTATAATGAAGAGGATACTAATCAACAAGATGTTATTATTTATGACCCTTATCTTAACTCTCCCCTTTATACCGAAGATGGTTTTTTAATTGCTGGGATAGAATCTGTTTATGGGGTGATCGAGGTTAAAACAACTTTAAATAAATCTGAGTTAGAAAATGCTAATAATAAAGCGAAATCTGTTATTACCAAACATCTCCTTCCATCAAGTATTATAAAAAGAGGTCCAGCAGTAATTACGACACAAACTGGAAGTACTTTACCACCAATTGCTATTTGTTTTGCTTTTAGGTCTGATACTTCTATCGATTCTATAAAGGATAATTTGCTTGAATTAGAAAATCTAAATTCAAATTATTTACATTTAGTAGGAATTTTAGATCAAGGAGTTATTTATAAGAACGAGGATACGTGGAATACTGTTAGAGATGATGAAAATGCTTTATTGTATTTTCTAATATACCTAATTGAATATTTGGGTTTAGTACCAGATAGACAGTTTAAATTAGTCAACTATTTATAATTCTTCGCCTAACACAAGAGTCTGTCTAAAGAGTCTTTAAATGGACTATTGGATGTACTTTCTATGTATAGACTGTTTATAAGGAAAAGGTTCACCGTAATATTATGAAATATAATAAGTTGGAGAGAAGTGACACTAATTACCTCTTAATATATTCAATACCTTTTCAAACCTCTAAAAAATGAAAAATAACGCTTCATTTTTAACCGGGTTTATTTCTCAGTTACAAAAAGAAACAAACTTGGATAGTTCCTCAATTGATTTTATTCGTAAACGTGTTGAACCAATTAGTAACAAAATGGAGAAACTCATTAAATTAAATGATGAAATTGCAATTGGAGCATGCGGTGCATTGGTGGTTGAAAGTATGCTTAATGAACTTATTAAATTGGGTACCACAAAATCAAATTTGCTTTTAGAAAACAGAGATGTTACATTTAGTATGAAAATCTCCATTGCACGTTGTTTTAACCTAATTGACGGAGAGACTGAGAGTTTACTCAACGCTATAAGAAAAATCAGAAATCATTTTGTGCATCATTTTGAAGGCGGTTCTTTCAATGATGATGTTAAAGATATGGCTGGGTCAATTAAGACACTCAAAGATAGACTTGTTGCCTTTATCAAGTTTAAGATAAATAAACTTGATAATCGACAAATCTTTGTTTGGACCATTTCTTTAATAGTCGGAAAATTAGAAGCGAGAAAACTTTTATTAGAACTAAAAAATTCATAGAGGTTCTGTCTAGCATGCTGTTTATAGTTTTACCTTTAGAAAAGATAGAAAAATCACTACTCTAATGGATCTTAAATAAAATGAGGTAGAATATGTTCTGTCCATATTGTGGTAATAAAAATCCCGACGATGCAAAATTCTGCATGAAGTGTGGGAAAGAATTAAGAAAACCTGAGAAACAAGGAGTCAGGAAAAGGTACTTTTTGACAATCGTATCTTTTTGCATTTTTATCGTTATAGGTACGGGTGTTCTGTTCTATTTAAATGTCCAAAAGGGTTCACAGAAATTGGGAGTATCTAAAGAACAATATACTCCAGGAATGCATTTACTGTGTTGTTTAAAAGACGACGGTTCTCCTACATCGTGGCATACTTATAGTAAAGATGGGTGGCATTTTGCTTATGTAATTAAAAGAAATAATAGGGAGATAGTGGTACTGGATGGCAAGGAATTAAAGGAATATGATGAAGTGAGATCTCTTACATTCTCTCCCGAGGCAAAGCGTTTTGCCTATGTAGCAAAAAGAGGAGAAAAAGAGTTTATAGTATTGGATGGAAAAGAGATGCAAGAGTATAACAGTATAGGTAGTGGAATACGGTTTTCTCCAGATGGAACGCACTTTGTGTACGAGGCTGAGAAGAAATATAGAGAGCCATTTATTGTTGTTTTTGATGGAAAAGAGTCTGATAAATACGAAGATATTACTTTTCCTGTGTTTTCTTCCGATGGAAAACATTTCGCTTATGTAGGAAAAAAGGAAACAAAACTCTTTGTGGTATTAGACGAGAAAAAAAGATGGGAGCATGAGCATGGCATTATTATGGAAGGACCTATATTCTCGCCAGATGGAAAACACTTGGCTTATGTAGCTGTAAAAGGTTTATCTTTCAATGGAAGATATGG
>JAUWAR010000019.1 GCA_030601965.1 bacterium
GAGGAGAGAATTTTACTGTCATTTTTATCAATAATGCCATTTATGGAATGACCGGTGGACAACAGGCGCCAACGACAATGCCTGGGCAGAGGACTACCACCAATATCTATGGAAGGGACCCAAAAGTAGCAGGTTATCCAATAAGGGTCTGTGAAATGCTTGCTACTCTGGATGGGCCTGTGTATATAGAGAGAGTTGCTGTGAACAAAGCGACTAATGTCTTGAAAGCAAAGAGGGCACTTAAAAAGGCATTTAAGATTCAACTTGATGGTATTGGATTTTCATTTGTAGAGATTCTGTCACCCTGTCCAACAGGCTGGGGCATAACACCCACAAAGGCAGTAGAATATGTAGATGAAAAGATGATTCCATACTATCCTTTAGGTGTTTATAAGGACCTAACAAAATAAAAATCAAATATTAAAAATTAAAAAGTAAAATGACAAATCAAAATTCAAAAAGTAATATCCTGTAGGAGGGACATTCCTGTCCCGATATTATTTATCGGGGTTAGAAAACCCCTCCTACAATAAGTGTAATTTTTGCATTTTAATATATATTTTTGATATTTGAATTTTAATTTTTGATTTGATTATGAGGCAAGAGATAAGAATAGCAGGTTTTGGGGGTCAGGGAGTCATAAAGGCAGGGGTTTTATTAGCAACTGCGGCAATGCTGGAGAAGAAACACTGCACGCATTTTCCATCATATGGGGCTGAAATGAGAGGAGGCACAGCTAACTGCTCGGTAATTCTCTCGGACTCAGAGATAGCGTCTCCAATAATTGCCAATCCAGATACAGTTATTGCAATGAACGAACCTTCACTTGATAAATTTGAGCCCAGAATAAAAAAAGGTGGATTACTCATATATAACTCTTCTCTTATTTCAAAGAAACCCAGTAGAAGCGATGTAGAAATTCTTGCTGTTCCTGCTAACAAGATAGCAGAGGAGCTAAAATCTCCAAAGTCTGCCAATATGGTGGTCATGGGTGCGTATATAGCAAAAACTGGAGTTGTTAAACTTGAAAGTGTCAAGTCATCGTTACCTACGGTCTTTCCTGGAAAGGAGAAATTTCTAAGCGTGAACAAGAAAGCCCTTGATAAAGGTAGTAAATTAGTTAACGGTTAACAGTTGACAGTTTTTAGTTTTGAATTTTGACATTTGAGCTTTTGAAAAAGGGGGTATAATGCTTTTTACGACAATGCTTGATATCATTCCGGGCAAGGCAGATGAGATGTTCTATTTAGTGAAGTCAATAAAACCGCCAGGGGGAGTGCAAATAAAAGAATTTCTACAACTTTTTGGAAAGCCCGACTTTCTTATTGTATATGAAGCTCCTTCTGAGAACGAGGCGATGAATTTCGTATTAAAATTCACCTCCTGTGCCACACCAAAAACATGCCTTGCAAATCCAGTTGAGAGAATAGTATAAAGCAGTGGGGGCGTATTTCAACCCGACTGCCGTCAGGCAAGTTACGCCCCCTTATATTTCTATTCGTCGTTCTTCTTTCTTTTTTGACTGTTTCTTTTTCTCCTCAAGTCTTCTCTTTTTATCTGCAAGAGAAGGTTTTATTGGAATTCGGGGTTTAGGTTTTTCTCTCAATTTCTCAAGTCGTGTTACAAGTCTTTCAAAAGCGAGTTCTCTATTCCTTGCTTGAGACCTGTGTTCTGTAGCAATAACAGTAATGCCAGAGGGTATATGTCTTATCTTTACAGCAGTTTCTCTTTTGTTTTTTCTTTGTCCTCCAGGTCCTCTTGATTTATAGTAGTAAATCTCTATCTCATCTTTTAACTTCTCGGTATCCATTCACAAATATCTCTTAAAGAAATTGATTACCCTTCTCTCGTATTCTTCTCTTGCTACATCATAAGATTCTAAATGGTCTGCACCTTTAACCACCCATAACTCCTTTGGCTCTTTTGCATATTTAAAAATCTCTTCTGCATCAAATGGTAACACCTCTCTGTCTTCCTCTCCATGAATAATAAGTACAGTTCCTGGAGAGTATCTCTTTAAATCAAGTCTCTTTGGATTGAATCCCAGTCTTAAGCCAGCGGTCCAGATGGCAGGCGGTAGGAATGGATAACGAGGTGAGTGATAATGCCTTCTTGCAAATGAATATATTACACTATGAAAAGATAGATATGCCCCATCACTGACAATAGCCTTTATTTCAGGAAACTCAGATGCTACCATAAGCGCCACTGTGGCTCCCATTGAAACACCCATTAGACCAATCCTCTCAACCCCCCTTTGTTTTAAAAATCTTATTGCAGATTTCAAGTCTTCTGTTTCGTAATATCCAAGCGACGAGTATCTTCCTCCACTCTTTCCATGAGCCCTGAAATCAAAAAGCAAAATATTATATCCGTTAGCTAACGGATTGTAAATAAACCTCGCAATACCCAAAACATCGCCTTTGTCTGCCCCATATCCATGACAAAGAATAATTGCTCCTTTTAACTTTTGACTTTTGACTTCGGGGCACCCATGAAAGTGGGTCGCTTGACTTTTTTTTATAAGCCATCCTTTGATTTCAATGCCATCAGCAGTCTTGAAACTTACATCTTCATACTCCATCCCTAAATCAGAAGGATTATAAGGCGATATAAATCTCGGTGGGGCAATTATCATCTGTGAGGACTTATAACAATACACCATAAAAATGGCTGCAAGATAGATAAGGGTTTTATAAAGGATATTGTGCACATACTTTGAAACAATAAAAATAACAAGAATTACACACAGACTTAAAACAATCAATAACAGCCTATTTATCATTTCTTGAGTTTAAAATAGTTATAAAAATTATCTGTAACACTATATAGCAGAGGTGCCCCTAATTTAGAAGCCCTGCCAACTATCTTTATAAGTCCTCTGTCAAGAAGAGTTTCAATGGGCCCACTGGTGTCAACCCCTCTTATCTCCTCTATCTCAAGCCTGGTAATAGGACCTTTATGGCTTATGATAGCAAGGGTCTCCAGGCTTGCATTTGAAAGATGAGGCGTTTTCTTCTGTCTTGCTTTTTCAAGGTAATCTGCATACTCGGGCTTTGTGCAAAGAACATATCCACCTTTTATCTCTACAATTTGAAAACTCCGTTCTTTATACTCACTTTTAAGAATTCCTATTAGTTTTTTAATTTCTACTTCGGTCTTACCTAAAAGCCTTGAAAGTCTGCTTATTGATACAGGCTCTACTGAGATGAAGAGTATTGCCTCTATGATGAGTGCCTCTTTTTGAATCATATATTTATTGGGAGTGTAGCCCCTTGTGGGTGTAGAGAATAGTTAATGCATGAGCGCTTTCCTTGAAAGTTGAACCTTGCCCTGGTCATCTACATTTAATACTTTCACAGAGACTTCATCACCTACTTTTACCTCATCCTCAACATTTATCACCCGATGATTGGCAAGATTTGAGATGTGTATCATTCCATCTTTACCTGGTAATATCTCTACTATCGCACCAAAAGACATTATTCGCGTTACCTTGCCTATATAAGTCCTGCCAACCTCAATATCCTGAACAATTCCCTCTATTATCTTTGCTGCAGTCTCTGTTGTCTCCCAGGTAGAAGAGGAAATCGTTACTTTACCATCATCTCCAATCTCTATAGTCGCTCCTGTCTTCTCTGTTATCTCTCGTATCATCTTACCTCCAGGACCTATTACCTGACCTATTTTTTCTTTGGGAATAATAATTACCTTTATCTTAGGAGCATAAGAAGATATATCTTTTCTTGGAGAAGAAATGGCTTGTTCCATCTTATCTAAAATCACCGTTCTTGCTTTCTTTGCAGATTCAAGTGTTTTCTCAATAATATTAAAATTAATCCCTCCTGTCTTTACATCAAGTTGAATGGCAGTAATACCATCTCTTGTTCCAGCTATCTTGAAATCCATATCCCCATAATGGTCTTCCTCACCAGCTATATCAGTAAGAATTACATCATCAACAAGACCAATTGAAATACCTGCAACCGGTGCTTTTATTGGAATACCAGCGTCCATAAGGGCAAGAGAACTTCCACATACAGCTGCCATTGAAGATGAACCATTTGAAGAAAGAATATCGGAAACTATTCTTATAGTATAAGGAAATGATTCTGAACGGGGAAGAATTTCTTCAAGTGCCCTTTCTGCTAACAACCCATGCCCTATTTCCCTTCTTCCCGGACCTCTCAGAAATCTTACCTCCCCTACCGAGAAGGGAGGAAAATTATAGTGGAGCATAAAGGTTTTATATGACTCTCCCGTGAGTTCTTCAACCTTCTGTTCATCCATCTTGGTTCCAAGAGTAACAGTACATAGACTCTGGGTCTCGCCTCTTGTAAATAGTCCCGAGCCATGTGCCCTTGGAAGAACACCCACCTCACAGGAAATATCTCTTATGTCCTCAAAACCTCTTCCATCAAGCCTTTTGTTCTCTTTTTTAATAATTCCTCTTATAATCTCTTTCTCGCAATCATCAAATACCTCTTCCATCTCCTGCTCTTCATACTTATCTTGACGTTCCTCTTTAATTTTATCCAGAATATTTCTCAAACTCTCCTGTCTCTGTTTTCTATCAGTAATCCTCATCGCCTTTTCTATCTCTTTTTTAATATCCCCTGGTAAGTCAAATCCTTGTTTGCTTGTTTCCTTATTGACTTGTTTTTTTGTCTTTATAAATCCTTCTTGAAATTCTACGAGTTTTATTATCTCTCCATTTGCCAGTTTTATGGCTTTAAATACATCCTCTTCTGAAACTTCAGATCCACCTGCTTCAATAGTAGTTATCCCATCTTTTGTGCCTGCAACAACAAGTTCAAGTGCGCTTTCTTCTAATTCAGCAAAGGTGGGATTTATGATAAAATCACCGTTTATCATACCTATCCTCACAGCACCTATAGGTTTAAGAAGTGGTATATCGGAGAGTCCAATGGCTATTGAAGCACCTATTATTGCAGGAATATCACCATCATTTTCCTGGTCAGCAGAAAGCACTGTCGCAATAATTTGAACCTTATCCTTATATGTATTTGGAAATAGAGGTCTTATAGGTCTATCTATAAGTCGGCAACCAAGAATTTCCTTGGCAGTTGGCCTGCCTTCTCTTTTAAAAAACCCTCCAGGGATTTTCCCTGCCGCATATCTCTTTTCTATATAGTCACAAGTAAGTGGAAAAAAGGACAATGGTTCTGTAGATGTTTGACTACAAGCCGTTACAAGAACGATAGTATCTCCATATCTCACAGTGCAAGAACCATCTGCACCAGAAGCAATTTTACCACTTTCAATTATAAAAGTCCTCTTGCCTATCTCTATACTCTGTTTCATTTAATCTCCTCACTTTCTAAGTTTAAGGCCATTTACCACTTTTTCATATCTCTTTAAACTCTTTCTTAGAAGATATTTAAGCAGTCTTCGTCTCTTTCCAACCATAAGTATGAGCCCTCTCCTTGAGTGAAAATCCTTCTTATGTATCTTCAGGTGCCCTGTAAGATTATTTATCCTTTGTGTCAGAAGAGCAACCTGAACATCAGGAGAACCCGTGTCTTTCTTATGAACCCTATATTTCTCTACTATTTTCTCTACCTTGGTTACCATAAGACCCCCTATAATAAAATCAAATATCAAAAATCAAATATCAAAATGAAGCAACTTCCTCACTTTCTTTTCATCGTCCCTAAGTTGTTGTTTAAGGGCATCAGGACTTGGAAAATCTGAGTTTTCACGAATGTATTGGACAAAATCTACCTTTATCTCTTCATTTAAAATATCTTGCCGAAAATCAAAAAGATGAACCTCAATAGAACTACCTATATACAACATACCATTGTAGTTCTTATCTTTACAACCTTGCCTACCGGCAGGCAGGTTTACAATCACAGCATATACACCTTTTTTTGGAATAAGTTTGTCCCGATTACATCGGGATAAATTAGCAGTGGGGTATCCAATTTCCCTCCCATTTCCTTTTCCTTTTACAACTTTACCACAAAAACTATAATACCTTCCTAAAAATTCCTTTGCAAGTTTTATTTTTCCTTTTTTGAGAAATTCTCTTATTTGGGTGCTTGATACAGGAAATCCATTAAAATAGACGGGCGGTATCCTTTGAACATCAAAACTCAGCCTGGCACCCATATGCACAAGAAGTTCAAAATCACCTGTCCTTTCTTTACCAAACCTGTGGTTATAACCGAGAAGCACTTTTTTGGGTCTTAAATCACTTACAAGCCAATCTACAAACTTCTCTGCAGGCATATTCGCAAGTCTGTTATCAAATGGAAGAATCAGGAGATATGCGAGACCCATAGATTTCATAATATCTATCTTTTCTGATACGGGAGTCAGTATGCCATTATTATCTTCTGGTGATATGAAAGTTCTGGGAGGAGGGTCAAATGTTACAACCATACTTTTACCCGTTTTGACAAGTCGGTCTATCACAGTTTTATGTCCAATATGCATACCATCAAATGTTCCAATGGTAATAGCATCAAGTTCTAACTTACTCGCATCTGTTGTAGATGTAAAGACTTTCATTCAGATTGAGAGGATACTCTCTTTTCTGCAATCAAATTTACTGTATCACCTATTGAGATTTCAGCACCTGGCATCGGGAATTGAATAAGAACAATCGCAGAGTCAACTGTTCTGAACTCATCTTGCCCCGCTACTTCGTTTTCTCCCGTATATTCTACCTTTCCCAAAAATAATTTCAACTCTTCTATTATCTCCTTGCTTTCTTTTAATGTCTTGCCTGTAAGTTCAGGCATCCCAAGTGTAAGCCTAACCTCTCCATTACTCACAATAAGAATAATTTCTGAACTTTTTGGAATAAGAGTATTATGAACAGGAATAGTCTTTACTACTTCATCTTTGGGCTCTTCTGAACAGATATATCGTATTTCCTTAATTCCTAATCCTGTACTTGAGATTAAGTTTTTAGCCTGCTCAAGTAGAAGACCCTTTGTATAAGGCACAGAAACTTTTTCCTCTCCCTTACTTAAGATAAGTTTTATCTTTTTCCCCTTTTTTACTCTTCTACTTGGCAATGGGGTTTGTGAGATGACATAACCTTCTGGCAAGAGTTCACTAAATTTATAGGATGCAATAACACCCTCTAATCCAAGACTATCAAGCATCTCTTTTGCTTTAGTGAACTCTTTTTCACAAACATCAGGCACATTTACCTCTCTATGAAGACCAACAGCAAGAGGCATAACAATGAAGTTGAAAATAAGTACACCAATAATAAATGAGCTTCCCATAACAACTACAAATAATCCAAATGTCTTTAAAAAACGCATCTGATTGTGTCTTATTCTATAGTATAACAGTCAACCACTTGTCAACTAAAACTTTTACTAATTACATTTTGTTCACCAACCTCCGCCTGCACCACCGCCTCCTGTGCCGCCTCCGCCAAAACCACCAAATCCACCACTAAATCCACCTGAAGAACCACCTCCCCAATAACCTACTCTACCAAAAGGCAGGAACAAAAAGGCAAGGGGTCCCATCCTGGAAAATAACAAGAAGAATATAATCAAGGGAAATAGCCTTAATATTAGACCCAATGGACCTTTCTGCACGGGTATTTGTCTGGGAATATCTGTTCTCCCTTCTAATTTGACACCATAATCTTTTGCAACAATACCTGCTATATCAGAAACTGCAAGGAGTATGCCATCCCCGTATTTTCCTTGTCTAAAATATGGAACTATATCTTTTCTATATATCTCTCCACATAACCCATCAGGAAGTATGCCTTCCACCCCATAACCTGTAGTTATCCACGCCTTTCTATCATTTATAGCCGCAAGAATCAGGACTCCAGTATCTTTTTCTCTATCACCAATTTTCCATCTATCATATAGTTCCACAGAATACATCTGTATATCCTGACCTCCTGTAGTTTTAATCAGGCAAACTGCAATCTCCACACCTGTCTTGTCTTTGAGTTCCCTTATTATTCCATCAATCCTTTGCTCATAAGAAGGAGGAATTACATCTACAAAATCATTCACATACCCAGAAGGCTGTGGATAAGCAAGAAATAGAATAAATGCAAAAATAGACATCATTTCTTTTTAGGATAAAGAATGTCTTTTATGCTATCTTCCGTTACAATTCTGACACTGTCCATTACACTACCTTTTTTAATGCCATTTACTACATCCATTCCTTTAATCACCTGCCCAAACACTGTATAATTTTTGTCAAGATGGGGTTGTGGAGCAAAACAGATATAAAATTGAGATGATGCTGAGTTTGGGTCCTGTGCCCTTGCCATAGCTACAGTTCCTGTAAGATGCCTTCTCTCATTGAATTCCGCCTTAAGATTATATCCTGCAGCCCCTGTTCCATTGCCAATGGGACACCCACCTTGAGCCATAAACCCAGAAATTACCCTGTGAAATGTAAGCCCATCATAGAATTTGAGATTGGATAGCATTATAAAATTCTTTACCGTATTCGGTGCATACTCAGGATAGAGTTTAATATAAATCTTTGCACCTTTTGCCATTTGTATCACTGCAATCTCATCACCTATAATCTCTACTGTATCCATAAAAGCCTTCCTTGTCGCAAGAGAAATCTTTTTTGGAGTAGAAGGCGATACAGCAAGAATGGATAATAATAGATAAAACATAAAACCCCCTTTTTAAATTCTACTATGTGCTTCTTCAAGTATTCTTCTCACAACCTCATCATAGGATATGCCAATATGTTTTGCCTCTGCAGGCAAATCTGAAAGTTCCATCATACCAGGGATTGAGTTAATCTCAAGGACATAAATATTTTTTTCTTTTCCGCCAGAGGCGGATCTGCCTTGGGCAGAAACCATCATATCCACTCTTGAAAACCCCTTACATCCAATAATTTTATGCGTCATAAAGGCTATTTCCTGGGTCTTTTTATAAACATCTGCATCAAGTCTTGCTGGAATAATAAACTCCGTGAGTCCTTTTGTATATTTTGCTTTATAATCATAAAATTCTCTCCTGGAGACAAGTTCCAAAAGAGGCAAAGGCTCCCCGCACAATATTCCACAAGTAACATCCATTCCATCTATAAACTCCTCTACAAATGCATCTGTATGTTCTTTTTTTACTTTATAAAAAGTATCTTCCAAATCCTTAATATTTCTTATAATATGCACTCCAATACTTGAGCCTGACGCCACAGGCTTGACAACATAGGGAAGCTCTCCAATAACCTTTTTGATAGTATCCAGATTTATATTGCCATGAAAGTATTTTGGCACAGGGATGCCTGAAGACTGGAGTATCTTTTTTGTAATTATTTTATTCATAGATATACTTGAGGCAAGCACACCCGAGCCTGTATATGGAATACCCAGAATTTCAAGCAGTCCTTGAATTGTGCCATCTTCTCCTGGAACCCCGTGAAGCACTATAAAAGCAATATCTATTTCCTTAATTTTTAGCATCTCGGCAATATTTCTATCCACATCTATCTCAGTTACCTGAAAGCCCTGTCTTTTTAGGGCTTCTGATACCATTTTCCCGGATTTAAGTGATATTTCTCTTTCAGGGGACCATCCACCCATAAGCACGCCTATATGCTTATTAAGGAGTGTTTTTTTAGCCATTTTTTCTCCCTCTTTTAACCCAAAACCCAATTATCCCAAGCAAAAATAAGAATGAGAGAAAAGAAACAGTGGCACCTGCCTTAAAATACGGTGAATCATACACAAATTCAACCGTGTGTTTTCCTTTATCTAATTGCACTGCCCTCAGGGTATAGTTAGCAATATAAACCTTGACTCTTTTACCCTTCTGCTTACTGCCTACTGCTTTCTGCTTACCCCGCCTGCCATAGCTGTGCGGCGGACAGGTGTCTATATAAGCCTTCCAATCTGGATGCCAGTTCTCTGATAACACAAGAAATCCCGGAGAAGTAAGTTTTACCTCAATAATAATCTTATTAGGTGTATATTCTACAATCCTTACTTCTTCTTCCCGATACATCGGGATGTCTTCTGTTTTCTGTCTTCTGACCTCTACAGTCTCTTCAAGAATTACCGTAGCACGAGGGTCAAAATCAGGGTTTTTTAACTCCTCAAGAACCTTCTCCTCTGGCACGACTTTAAAGTTATGAACTACCCATGCTTTTGGAAGAGCGGTTTCATTCTCATATACACCCTGCCCCTTTCTATCTCTAAAAACAAGTCTAAGTCGGCTATGAGCATCTTGCCAGGATATGCCCCACCGTCTTAAAAAATTAAGTTTGAAATTCTCAATCTCTTTCTGTGTCCTTTCATCGTATTGAGATAACTCTTCTGGTATCCACACACTTATAACATATTTTACATTCAAAATGTCAAGGATATTTCTATATCTTACCAGATTAGGAGCATTAAACATCACACTTGTTCCAGCACCAATCAAATCTTGATACTTTTGAATGGGATTTGGGACATATCCACCAACTGAGGAAATATTATGATACATAAGATAACTATCCTGGGCATGCTGATATTGAAATGGGAATACACGATAAAACCCCTTATCTTGTTTTAAGAAATTTACCACCTCATCTGCTCTGTAATAAACCTCAGGTCGTGAACCATAAGGTAAAAATCTTCTTTCAATTGTCCAGCAATCAATCATAATAATAGGTATGGCAATCGCAGAAATAGCCCATTTTTGTATTTTGTTCCCTGCTATAAGAAGCACAATAGACCCAAAGATAATAAGAAGCAAGAATGTCCTCCATATTCCCGCAACAAAAGAAGAGTAATTTTGCTCAAAATTTCCTATCTTCTGTTGATAAAAACTTGTTTTGCACCAACTGACTAATTGCCCTTTTGATGATGAGAGAATAACTCCAATAATCAGATAAATTCCTATTGCTATAGCCATTACTATAGCAAATTTCTTCATCTCTTCTGGTTTAAATCTTCTTTGTTTTACACTTTCAAGTCCTAAGGCACCAATTACAATAATAGAGAATGCCGCAAGATAGAATATCATTGCTGGTCCTCTAAAGAATTTAAACCCAGGGATGAGATGATAAGGTATCCTGAAAAATGGTGTATGCCCTCCCAATGCTATAAGAACACTTACTATAAGTGCACCAAGATAAAATTTTGTTAGACTCTTTCTGAAACAATAGAATATTCCAATCAAAAGAAGCACTAATGGGAAAACACCCATATACTCTGTATGCAGTTTGAAATAATTTGCACCCCAATAGTTATTAAGTAACCCCGAGAAAGTAGGAACTACAAGGTCTATAAATTCCAGTGGAGGCATAGCCCAGGATGTTGAGTATTCATATCCCCTTGTTACTCCTCGTGCCGCAGTCCCAAGTCCAGATATCGTAGGCAACCATATTGCAGAAACAAGACAAACCATAAAAACAACTGTTAGAATTGAATAACTAAAGAGTCTGATACTTACTTTTAAGCCATTTTCTCTTCTATGAGAGACAAGGAAGAACATCAGATAGGCAAAAGCAAATAATAGTGCATAGTAGGTCATCTGGAAGTGCCCCTCATAGAATGCAAGTGCAGACACTGTTCCTGCCATAAGGAAATAAAATATTTTTTTAGATACAAGTCCCCTCTGAAGGAAAAAAACAGCAAAAGGGAAAAGAGAGACACTTACTGCCCTTCCTAAATGTCCGGCATAAGGCGTAGATAAATTATTTCCAATAAAGATATATGCAATACTACCAATAAATGCAACATATTGAGATACCTTAAGGCTTTTAAGATAGAGATACACCCCCAATCCACCTATAAAGAGAAAGATTATATGACCTATAGCCATCACCACTTGAGGAGGAATAATATTTTTAAGTTGGTGGGATGGTGCAAGAGGTCCTCCTGTAGGCGCACCAAGAACAGGCATACCCCCAAAGATTTGAGGATACCAGAGTGGAATACTTGATTGTTCTGCTGCCCACTTATCAAATGGGTATCCTCCTATCAGATAATCAGAGCCTGCAATCATACGATTAGGAGATAAAAATGGAGCAAAATAGATAAGGGGGATTAAAAACAAAAGCAGGATCAATATCTTCTCTATGTATCTATCAGATATTCTCTTTCCTGCCCGACGCCTGCCTGCCGGCGAGGCAGGGATGCCAGGCGGGTTAGACTTTACTTTCTTTCTTGTCATCTTATTAAAACTCTCAACTCTTAACTCTCAACTTTACGAGCCCCTCTTGCAAAGATACCAAAGAAGATTAGTTCACCTATCGTTATCCAGATTCTTGCAAGAAGTGTCGCAATTATTGCAATAGAAACGGGAAGATAAAATTTTAAAAGGAAACCCATAATCCCTTCCCTTACACCTAATCCCCCAGGGGTAATTAGGCTCAAGAAACCAATCACCCATGATATAGTGTATGTCCCCATAAGAGGAAGAAAACTTGCAAACTCAACCGGGTAGAAAGACTTAATCAAAAAATAAAAGCCAATACCCTGAAAAAGCCACACAAAACAATATAGAATTAAGAGCCCCAAAATCTCAATATAGCGTATCTTTATATCTATAACTTCTCTCTTCAATCTCTTCAAAAAGAAATTGATTATACTTGTGAATATTGGTGGATATAAAACTATCAATCCTGCAGGAATTAAAAACAGTGCCCAATAGACTTTATTTGGCAGAACAGTTCCTTTACAAAAACCAAAGGCTATAAGAAATATTATTGCCGCCGATATAACAAGTAAGCCCGTCTCCAGTATCATACTTGTTGCCGTCTTTCGTTCTGGAATCCCTTCTCTCTTTGCAAGATACATCCTCCCGAAGAAAGTCCAGACCTTGCCAGGAATATATCTTCCAAGTTGAGAGACAGCAATAATTCCCATAGATTTTTTGAGTGTGATACTTTCTCCCATACTCCGTAAGATAAGTTTCCATATAAAAGACCCTAATAGAAAACAGAAAAATAGAAATACAAAGGAAAGAGTTAGAAATATATAATTAAATTCCAGCTTCTCAAATGGAACTTTGGTCCAATTTTGATAAAGAACTTTTCCTAAAAAAGAGAAGACTGCTACAATTATTATTACAGCAATAATCTTCTTCAATATCTGCCTCTTTTTGGCAAGAGAGTTGGAAGTCATTTTAAAAAATGCTTTTATACTTCTTTATAATATTTTAATGTCTCAAGAGCTACTTTCTTCCATGTAAACAGCTTTGCTCTCTCTAATCCCTTCCGGACCAATTCTTCTCTTAATACATTGTTATTTAAGACCTTGAACATATTTTCTGCAATACTGTCAACATCATAAGGTTCTGTTAAAATAGCAGCATCTCCCACTACCTCTGGTATAGATGTAGCCCTGGCTGCAATAACAGGACAACCTGATGCCATCGCCTCCAAAGTTGGTAACCCAAATCCTTCATAAGTAGAAGGAAAGACAAGTAAGTCTGCCGCATTGTAGTAAAAGGGAATCTCATCTCCGGGAACAAAATCAATGAATTGAATCCTATGAGCTATATGGAGTTTTTTTATTAACTCTATATTCTCCGTACGCTCTGGCCCTCTTCGGAGCAAAATGACATTATTCATTCGTTTCTGTAATATATAGAAGGCTTTAATGAGAGTAGAGACATTCTTTCTTTTGTCCCTTGTGCCAACATGAAGGATTATCTTCTTGTCTAAAGGTAAATTTAGCTTCTTTCTGACTGATAAACTATTTCTTTGTTTGTAACGAGAATGTACCCCGAGATATATTACTTTAATTTTATGTTTAGGGATTCCAATAAATTTTACTATATCTTTTCTCGTATGCTTGGATATAACTATAAGTCTGTCCGCAAATTTGAAACCTAAATACAGACATCTTCTTGTATAAAAATCTATTAGATTTTGACGCTCAATACAATGACTAATATCACAGCAAGTAACAATTGCCTTCCTTCCCTTTGCCAAAAATGACATATTCTGGTCAGCAAAATGATATAAATCATATTTAGGGATTTTGTCACCAATCCTTTCCCAGAAGAATACTTTACGATCAAAAAGTGGTAAGTGAAAGGTTTTTGCAATGGGTTCTGTTTCTAAATTATCGCTTCTTGAACTGTCAATTCTTTTAATTGTCTTTTTATCGTAATCCAAGAATATGTGGTCAATATCACAGAGCTTCTTTAGTTCCTCAAAAAGATTAAATGCATAAGCACCCATACCACTATATCGTGGCTGGTCATTGATAAACCCTATCCTCATGCGTCTTTTATTTCTTTGCACGCAATACAAAGAATATATTCTCACATGGTAGTAACCACATAAAGAGCCTCTCGTAAAGATTAGGAAAAAGGTTTATCACTGGGTCAATGAAGAAACTGAGAAACTTCATGCGTCCACCACTAAATTGAAACCGTCTACTAACTATTTGGAATTTCACCTTTGAATACCAATTGAACTTACGCATAGTTTCAAAATATTCCATCGTTGTATAACTAAAGAACGTTTTGTGTGTAGGATCAGAATATGCTAAAATACAACTACAGTGAGGAACTTCAATGCGAACTATACCTTCCTCTTTCAACACTCTATGAATCTCTGTCATAATATCTATAAGATTATTAATATGTTCTAATACATGTTTGCATAAAATTTTATCAAAAACATTATTTTTGAAAGGCAGTTCTTCTATATCACATATTATGTTAACACCTTCAAGAAAAACCTTATCTATATTGACATAGCCTTGCTTAATATCTTTACCGCACCCTAAATTTAACTTCATTTTCCTTTAATGCTTCTTAAGTCATTTTCAACCATCATCTTAACCAACTCCTCAAACCCGACTGTTGGTTCCCAGCCGAGTTTTTTCCTTGCCTTACCAAAATCGCCTCTGAGTTCATAAACTTCTGCAGGCCTGTACAGATTTTTGTCTATA
>JAUWAR010000049.1 GCA_030601965.1 bacterium
CATGGCCCTCAACCATGCGCGTCTACCAATTCCGCCACCCCGGCATTTGAGTCTATTGAGTTCGTTGAGTTAGTAGAGTCAATAGAGTCTTTTTCTATCTTTGTCAATAAAAAATTATAAAAATATTGACAGTTATTAGGGTAAGGGTTAAGGATATTAAACTCTTACCCTATGAAGTATGAGATTATAGACCATACTGCAGATGTTGGAATTAGAGCCTTTGGCAAAGATGTAAACGAACTCTTTGAAAACACTGCTTATGGAATGTTTGAAATTATAGCATCTCTTGAAAATGTAAGAAATGAGTTAGAGACAGAAATAGAGATAAAGGATGATAGTCTTGATAATATGCTTCATGATTTTCTCTCTGAACTCTTGTTCAAATATGAAGTAGAAAAGATCCTGTTTGGTAAATTCATAGTAAAAAGTCTGGATAAAAAAGGTTTGAAAGGCACTGCTTTGGGTGAGAAGATAGACCTAAATAGACACCATATAAAAACAGAGATAAAAGCAGTAACTTATCATCAGTTAAAAGTAAAAAAAGAAGAAAACCATTGGATAGCAGAAGTAATCTTTGATATATAAGGAGGTAATATGTTATCTTTAGCTTATGGAGCCGCACCAGGTGGTACACCCACAGGAGGTGGGGCAGCAGGTGGAGGCTTAATGGCTTTAATGCCTATCATTCTTATATTTGCCGTGCTATTCTTTTTGCTCATTCTTCCTCAACGCAGAGAACAGAAAAAGCGAGTTAACATGCTTACTTCACTTAATAAGGGAGATAAAATAGTGACATCTGGTGGTCTGCACGGGGTAATAACTAAAGTTGAAAAAGATATAATAACTCTCAGGGTAAATGATAAAACAGTCCTAACTGTTGATAAAACTGCAATAACCAGGGTGAAGTCTTAATCTCCCCAAACCCCAGCAATCTTCTCTCCACAGTATTTACATTTCCCATTTTTTATATTATTTTGTAAGACATAGAACCCGACCCTCTTTACAAGTAGTTTTCCACATTTAGGACAGTATGTGTTTTCACCCTCATGCTGGGGGATATTACCAATATAGACATATTTTAGTCCTACTTTTATGGCTATTTCACGGGCTTTCTCAAGGGTGCCGATAGGAGTAGGAGGCAGATTGGTAAGTTTATATTTGGGCCAGAACCTGGAAAAATGGAGTGGGATATCAGACCCAAGACTATCCCTTATCCATATACACATCTTTTTGATAGTTTCCATATTATCATTCTTTGTCGGGATAATAAGATTTGTGATTTCAAGTTCAACGCCTTGTTCTTTATATATCTTAAGTGCCTTTTTTACAGGCTCAAGCCTTCCCATAGTGAGTTCTCTATAAAACTCATCAGTAAACCCCTTTAAATCAATATTTGCCGCATCCATATATTTGCAGAGTTCTTTTAATGGCTCAGGATTTATATAACCGTTAGAGACAATAACATTTTTTATTCCTGCTTTTCTGGCAAGTTTTGCTATGTCAAGCATATACTCATAGAAAATAGTAGGTTCAGAATAGGTATAAGCAATAGACTTACAATCTTGTTCTTTTGCCAATTCAACAATCTCTACAGGACTTAAAGAATAGTTTTCAGTTTCCTCTGGTCTTCTTTGAGATATATCCCAGTTCTGACAGAACTTACATCTTAAATTACAGCCAGCAGTGGCAAGGGATAAGGCTTTAGTTTTTGGCAGGAAATGAAACAGGGGTTTTTTCTCTATGGGGTCAATATGTATTGCACAGGGAATACCATAAACAAGTGTAACAAGTTCTCCATTTCTATTTTCTCGGACTCCACATATCCCTCTTTTACCGGAAGCAAGAGGACACCTATTTGGACATAATTGACACCGAACAAGTTTACCCTCTAATTTTTCCCAATATTTTGCAGGGTGAGAAGTAATAGCAGCACCTGCTTGGATGAGAAATAATAGAAATAATATCATTATACACTACTCACGACTCTTATTCCAAGATATACCATAAATAGACCGCAGAGCCGAGAGAATATGGTATATATCTTTTGTTTTCTGATTATGAGTGATGGGATACCACCTGCAATAATTCCTAATGGGATAAGTGGTGTAAGGAGTGTTCCTGCAGAAAAACAGGCACCATAATAGATTCCCTGGGCAGGAGTTTTGGCCTGAGTGGCAATATAGGTGAGAATCCCAAACAAAGGGATACAGGGTGAAATGCCTATAAGAAATCCAAGTGGAATTATGCCTATTTTATTATTCTTAAATCTCTTACAGAAATGAAATGCTGGATTCTCTCCTAATATAAACATCATTCCCAAAAAGGAGATAAATATACCTGAGATGAGATAGACAATAATACCAGTAGTTGAATCATAGTATTTTCTTATCAAGTGCTGTCCAAGTAACGAGGCAATCAAAGCAAAAACAAGGTATGGTATTATTCGTGAGATAGAAAACAGGAGCGTAGTTTTAAGCCCATTTAAAAACCCTTTTTGTGTTCCTGCGATATAAGAAACAAGAGGTGGAAGGCAATAACCCAGACAAGGTCCCCACCCCAACATAATGCCCATAATAAATATATCCGTTGAGACCTTCATTCAATAAAAAATAAACTGAAATCTTAAAAACTGTCAAGAATAATCTTAATCATCTTTTTTACTTGACATTTGAATTAATAGAGTTTATTGAATCATTAGAATTCAACTCAATAAAAGGAGGTAGAAATGGAGGTATTATTTGAAGGTTCTGTATTAAAACATATGCTTTCAAAGGTTCATTCTATAATTCCTGAGAGGAGCACCTTACCTGTTCTTTCAAATGCCCTCATTGAGACAAAAGGAGATAGGGTCTATATAACTACTACAGACCTTGATATGTCAATTGCTGGCATAGGCACACCAGAGATTAAAAAGGAAGGGGCTATTACACTTAATGGAAAAAAACTCTTTGATATTGTTAGAGAACTTCCAGAAGCTCCTATAAGTATTAGTTGTAAAGACCTCTCTTGCAAGATTACCTGCGGAAAAGATAAATTCAACATGACTGGAACACCGCGAGATGAATATCCCGAACCACTTTCTGTAAAGGGTGACAACAAGTTCAATATTAGTGCTGATATTTTGAGAAGATTTACAGACAAGGCACTTTTTGCCACTTCACGGGATCAGGTTAATCCCGTAATGGAAGGGGCTTTATTGGAACTTGGAAAGAAGGAAGTAAAACTGGTTGCTACAGATGGGTATAAATTAGCATTTATAAGTAAAAAGGGCTTTGATATAGGTAGCCAGACAGGTAATTTACTCATTTCTCATAAAGTCTGGCAGCAGATAGAGAAATTTTCCTCATCTGAAGAGATTGAGGTGAGATTTGACGAAAAAGGTATTGAATTTTCTGGTTCTGATACTGTGCTTCTTGCAAGGCTTATGGAGGGTAAATTCCCGGATTATGACTCTGTAATACCAAAAGAAAATGATAAAGAAGTCATAGTACCTTGTAGTGAACTCACCCATGCAATCAGACGGGCAAGTGTCTTTTCTGAAATCCAAACGAGTTTTGTTAAAATCCGAATTGAAGAAAACAAGGTATATATTTACTCATCATCGGAGACAGGAGAAGCATTTTGCGAGGTAGATTGTAAATATACAGGTGAGACCCTTGAAATAGGCTATAACGCACGATTTCTTTTAGAAGTATTGTCAAGGATAGAAACCGATAATGTAAAAATACTCCTGAAAGATTCACTCTCTCCAGGACTCTTTATGCCAGATAAACAAAGGGAAAATGAAACCCTCACCTACCTCCTTATGCCTATGAGAATTGAAGAATAATTCCTACGGAGTTAAGGCGTGAGCCTTTTATTTAAAATCCTTACGGATTAACTCCAGCATTTGGGTGCTTTAATAAGAATGAGAATAGAGAACAGAAAGGCAAGGTATAATTTTTTTATATTTGAAAAATATGAGGCAGGGATAGCACTTGAAGGTCCAGAAGTAAAGTCTATAAGAGAGGGCAAGGCATCTCTTGCTGAAAGTTTCTGTAAAGTAGAAAAAAGAGGGATATTCATACACGATATGCATATTTCTCCATATGAGAAGTCAAGCCCCGCACTTATGCATAAGTGCGGGATAGAACCCAAAAGGAAAAGGAGACTTCTGTTGCACAAGAATGAGATAAAAAAACTTTACACAAAACAGCATGAAAGGGGTTTTACTATTGTTCCTCTCTGTTTATATTTCAACCAAGGGGGCATTGCAAAAATAGAAATTGCTGTTTCAAGAGGCAAGAGAAAATACGAAAAAAGAGAAGCAATTAAAGAAAGAGAGCTAAAAAGAGAATTAAGAATTGAGAATTAAGAATTGAGAATTGGAAGATTTGTAAAAAGAATATTTCTAATAATACTTCCTACTTCCTACTTCCTACTTCCTACATCTAATCTATATTCCTATCAGTTGAAATATCAAGGCAAGAGTTATACTATTGAAGAAAAGAAGATTAATGGATACTCATATTTCAAGGCAGAGGATATTTTTGACTGTTTTGGATTCAATTTATCCTATGAAAACGGGAGACTTAATCTCAAATATAAAAATCATAGTGCACTATTCATTGAATCCAATCCATTTATCTCCATTGATGGAAGACTTCTCAATTTTACTTTAACACCTGAAATAGACAACAATGACCTTTATTTACCACTTATAATATTAAACTCTGTTTTAAAGTCATTAAAAAGAGAGAAAATCACTAAAAAGGAAAATGGTCTTATTGTATCATCAATGAGGCCAAGATTAAGTAGTATAACGATAGACCCTGGACATGGTGGAAAGGATTCAGGTGCACGAGGTCATTATGGCTATTTTGAGAAGGATGCTGTGCTTGATATATCGCTTGAATTAAAAAAAATGATAGAAAAAAAATTGGGAATAAACTGTATTTTAACAAGAAAAACGGATGTTTTCATTGGGCTGGGGGAAAGGGCAAAGATAGCAAACGACAACTCTTGTGATTTATTCCTGTCCATTCATTGTAATGCATGCAAAGATAGAAGTGCTTATGGAGCTGAGGTATATTTTCTTTCTCCTGCAAAGACGAACTGGGCAAGGGCAGTTGAGGCAAGAGAGAATGCCTCTTTGAAATACGAAGGAAAGACACCTGAGGCTTCTGTTGAATATATTTTATGGGATATGGCACAGACTGAATTTCTTGAGGAATCAAGTACTTTATGTAAATATATTCTGGATGCCCTTTCCAAAATAGCAAAGAGAAGATTTGTAAGCCAGGCGAATTTTGCGGTTTTAAGAAGTACTTATATGCCCGCCTGTTTAATTGAGGTAGAATTTATATCTAATAAAGAAGGCGAGAGGCGACTAAAGACCGAGAAATTCAAAAAAGAATGTGCGAAGCATATTTTTGAGGGAATAAAGGCTTATAAGAAGTTTTACGAGAAGAAGATGTCTTATGAATAATTTACTGGAACTCTTTCAACTTACCCATTACTTTTGATTTAATCTCCTCAAGTGCTTCTTCAGTTTTGGCCTCAAATCTTAACACCAAAACGGGCTGGGTGTTTGAAGCACGCACAAGTCCCCAGCCATCCTTGAACTTAATTCGTGCACCATCTATGTCTATTACTTCGTAATCCTTCTTGAAATGAGACCTTAATTTCTCTACAATATTGAACTTATCCTCATCAGGTGTATCTATTCTTATCTCAGGCGTAGAATAATAATACGGAATCTCGCTTACAATTTCAGAAAGCGGTCGTTCCTCTCTGGAAAGCATTTCAAGTAATCTTAAAGATGCGAATATGGCATCATCATATCCATAATAATTATCTGCAAAAAACATATGCCCTGACATCTCCCCCGCAAGTGGTGCACCTGTTTCTCTCATCTTTGCCTTTATAAGTGAGTGGCCTGTCTTCCACATTAGAGGATTGCCTCCATGGGCTTTTATATACTCAATAAGACCCTCAGAACACTTTACCTCAAAAATTATAGATGCACCGGGCTTTGTTTGCAATATCTCTTTTGAATATAGGCACAGTAACTTATCACCCCATATTATATTACCCTTATCATCAATTACGCCGAGTCTGTCACCATCCCCATCATAACCAACACCAAAATCACAAGCATTGTTAATAACCTTTTTTCTTAAATCTTCCATAAACTCAGGAATAGTGGGGTCTGGAAGGTGATTTGGGAAATTACCATCTGGTTCACAATAGATACACTCAAAAAGCGAATCAAAATCGGAAAATAGCCTCTTTGCAATAGGCCCAGCTATACCATTACCAGGGTCTAAAATTACTTTCTTGGGTCTTTTGATTTCTATTTTACTCTTGACAAGCGATATATAATCCTCAACAATATTCTCTGGGGCAATAATTTTACCACGAGGCGAGCCTCCTTTGCCTTTTGCAAATTCTCCTTTTTCTATAATTTCCCTCAATTTTTGTATCTCATCACCATAGATTGTTTCTTTACCTTTACATATTTTGAACCCATTATATTCCTTTGGATTATGGCTTCCTGTAATCATAATTCCACCATCTTGCTTATAATGAAAAAGGCTAAAGTATAAAAGAGGAGTTGGGACAACTCCATAATCTGTGACATTCATACCCGAATCAATCAACCCTCTAACAAGGAAATCTCTTATTCTTTTTGACGAAAGCCTCACATCCCTCGCCACTGCAATATCTGGTGAGTGGTGAGTAATATAAGTTCCGTATGCTTTTCCAAGCAAATATACAACTTCATCTGTAAGGTCTCTATCTGCAACTCCTCTTATATCGTAAGTCCTGAATATATTGGGATTTACCCTCATACTTTCTTCCTACTTCCCACAGGCTGGAAGCCTGTGCTACCAGTTAGATTCTTAAATTTTTAGATTTTATCGGTCCAACAACACTTATACAAAATTTATCTCTATTCAAATATTTCCTGGCAAGAGCAATTACCTCATCTTCTGTTACTTTACCTATCTTTTCAGTGGTCTCATCAAGAGAGATATATCTATTAAGATGCATCTCATTCTTTAAAATCCTCACCATCCTATTTGTCGTTGACTCAAGCCCAAGCATGAGTGAACCTTTCAAATTTTCCTTTACATTCTTGAGCTCAGAACCATCTAATCCATCTTTCTTCAACTTTTTCATCTCTTCAAAGGCAATGGAAATCGTTTTTTCTACATTCTTGGGAGAGGTCGCAAGATATACCCCAATAGAACCTCCATCACTAAAAAGGTCAAGAAATGATGCTACATTATAGACTAATCCCTCTTGTTCTCTTAATCTGTGAAATAGTCTGGAGCTCATTCCACCTCCCAGTAGAGTATCAAGAACAAGAAGCCCATATCTTTCCTGGCTATCATATTTTACTGTTCTCGTTCCCAGGGCTATATGTGCCTGTTTTCGTTCCCTTTTTGTTTTTACAATAACTGATTTTTCTCCAGGAGGTGGCAAACTTCTTTTTTCATTATCTTTTTTTGTAAAACGGAACGAATCTTTAACCAAATTCCTCAGTTTTTCGTGGTCAAGTCTCCCGGATGCCGCAACAATTATATTATTCCCCAAATAATGGGATTCTAAAAAATTTATTATTGTCTTTCTCTTAAATCTCTTTACATTTTCTTTGGAACCAAGGATAGACATAGAGAGTGGATGATTTTTATATAAAAGTTGCGATAGATTATACAGAGACTGGTCTGCAGACGAATCTTCAAAGTCCTTTATTTCTTCAAAAACCACTCCTTTTTCCTTTTCAATATCTTCTTCTCTAAACAGTGAATTTTGGAGTATGTCTTGTATAATGTCCCATATTCTTTCAAGGTGTTCATCCAAAAATCTCGCATAATAGTAAGTAAATTCCTTTGCAGTGAAGGCATTTGCCTCTGCACCCACTGCTTCTATCTCGGAGGCAATATCCTTTACGGTTCTTTTTTCTGTTCCTTTAAACAACATATGTTCTATAAAATGCAAAATACCATTTTCATCCTGGTTTTCATCTCTTGACCCGGCGAGCACACATACACCAAGGGCGATAGATTTCACATTATCTATACTCTCCGTCACAATTCTTACACCGTTATTAAGTACAGTTTTTTTATACATTTTAAAATTCTATAGTTACCCCACCTACTGGCATAAATACTACAAGTGTAAAACCTTCCCTTTTACAAAAAACCTGTATAGGTAATCTTCAAAATCCTGTTGATACCTGTGTCTGTTTGCTCAAGTAAGTCCCTGAAATCAAATTCAAGTCCTAATATATCCTCAAATTTCCACCTTAACCCTGCACCTAAAAGATGGTTTTCACTCTCCCAATCATAAGAATACTCAGCAACAAGAGATGTTCCCTGAGCAATACCTGCCTCTATACCACCAAATAGACCTCCCTTTTCATGATAATTCCCCCCAATATATGGTATAACCTTTCCTTGCAGGTCTCCACCAATCACTCCATAAACTCCCTTTGGTTCAGATAGATATTTCTGATAATCAATACCGAAGGCGAGTGAAATGGGAGAATCAGCAAGTCTATACCTCGCCTGCACAGCCGCATTACCCATACTCGCAGGTTCACCTGTCCCTATGACCCCTGTAGCACCCCAGGAAATACCAAAGGAAAAGTTTGGAAAAGGTGAGATGCCAATCAGTCCAATCATTCCTCCTGCTGGCTCCAATCTTAAACTGACACTATAACTTGAAGCTGGTATCACATAAGTTGTAGGACAATCAATAAGAGACTGAGAAAAGAGAAGTGAGAAGTGAGAAGTGAGAAGTG
>JAUWAR010000022.1 GCA_030601965.1 bacterium
AAAATCCCTTGTTAAAATAATAGGCTTATGCTGT
Organism: bacterium; assembly: GCA_030601965.1. Lineage (GTDB taxonomy): Bacteria > Hydrothermota > UBA3073 > JACQXS01 > JAUWAR01 > JAUWAR01. The sequence continues at coordinate 35 of JAUWAR010000022.1, forward strand.
TCATTTGTAGAACAGGGTTTTAATATAATTGCATTATCGGAAAAGTGAATTTCCTTTATGGTTGCTTCGTCATCAATTAAAGCAACAATAATATCTCCATTAGTAGCTGTTACTTGTTGACGCACTAAAACTAAATCACCATCATTGATGCCCTTTTCATTCATAGAATCGCCTTTAGCTCTTAATAAAAAATATCTATGTGGTGGACGAGCCAACTTTGTAGAGACCGGGAACATCGCCTCAATATTTTCCTCTGCAAGTATCGGTGTGCCACAGGCAACCACACCTACCAATGGTATATCAACTGTTTGGGCACGTGTTTCATCATCTTCTAAGTTTTTAATAATCTGAAGCTTTTTGCTATCTGATTTACGTTGCAAAATTCCCTTTTTCATTAAACTATCAATAATTAATGAGATGGAACGAGGAGATTGATAGCCCATAGAAACCATAAGTTCACGTACAGACGGAGCTTGCCCCTTGTGCATTATTGAATTGCGAATATGCCGGATTGCCTCTAATTCTTTAGTAGATAATTTTTCACTTTTCATTATATATACATTATAATACAGAAAGTATCATTTGTCAAGTTTTTTTTTATTTTTTTTTATAATGTCAATAAATATTTTTAGGGGAAATGTAACTGGTTGCAAAATGTCAGGGTAATTTTTTACAAATTCTGGATAAAGGAAGTATCTATCTTAAAATAATGGGGTATTTTTTTTTAGAAAAAACTTGACAAGAATAGAAGGATGGGGTAATGAATAAAACAGTTTTAAGGAAAGGAGGGTAGTTAATAACTATGACTACTGGAACAGTAAAATGGTTCAATGAGAATAAAGGTTTTGGCTTCATTGAACAAGATGAGGGTGGAGATGTCTTTGTACATCATACTGATATTCAAGGAGAGGGTTTTAAAACTCTCATTGAAGGAGATAAAGTGCAGTTTGATGTAGAACAAGGAGACAAAGGACCTAAAGCAGTAAATGTAACCAAGGTTGAATCTCCAGTTGAATCTCCAAAGGAGACAAAGGACCTAAAGGAGACAAAGGACCTAAAGGAGTAAATGTAACTAAGGTTTAATCTCCATAAGAAGTAAAAGGGACCATAGATTTTTTGTTTGAGTCTATGGTCTTTTTTATATTAGCATGAACCTCCTGTTTTTACAGATTCTGGATAAATGAGGTGTCTATCTTGCCTTTCTTGAAACGTGGGTCAGAAATTATACGCTTGTGAAATGGGATGGTGGTTTTTATTCCTTCTATAAGGAACTCGTCTAAAGCCCTTTCCATACACTGAATAGCCTGTTCTCTTGTATCTGCATAAGCGATAACCTTTGCTATGAGTGAGTCGTAAGAAGAAGGTATAATATATTCTCCGTAAATATGGGTGTCCACCCTTATCCCAGGTCCACCCGGGATATAAAGATGCTCAATCTTACCCGGAGATGGCTTGAAATCGTTTTCCGGGTCTTCTGCATTAATTCTGCACTCAATTGCGTGTCCCTTTAAATGAACATCTTTCTGCTTGATTGAAAGTGGCTTTCCTGATGCAATCTTAATTTGTTCCTTGACAATATCTATGCCTGTTATTGCCTCAGTTACTGGATGCTCAACCTGTATTCGGGTGTTCATCTCCATAAAATAAAAATTGCCTGTCTTGTCAAGGAGAAATTCTACGGTTCCAACAGAGGTATAGTCAATTGTTTGAGCGGCTTTTTTTGCATAGTTTTCAATCTTTTTACGCATAGTAGGAGTTACAATAGGTGATGGAGATTCTTCTATTAGTTTCTGGTGTCTTCGTTGAATGGAACAGTCTCTTTCACCAAGTGATATGCAAGAATTATAGTCGTCGGCTATTATTTGCACCTCTATATGTCTTGGTTTTTCAAGATACTTTTCTATATATAAACTTCCATCCCTGAAACTGACCCTTGCTTCCTCTTTAGCAATAGGAAAAACTCTTTCAAGTTGGTTGTCATTGTTCACAATCCGCATTCCTTTACCACCACCTCCAAGAGCGGCTTTTATTATTACGGGGTATCCTATACTTTGTGCGATTTTTTTGGCTTTAGGAATATTTTCTATCTTTTCATGATTTCCAGGAACTACAGGAATTCCTGCAGAGAGCATAGATTGCTTTGCAAGGATTTTGTCCCCCATAGACTTCATAGCACTGGATGATGGTCCAATAAACTTGAATCCATTTCCTTCACAAATTTCAGCAAACCGTGAGTTTTCTGCTAAGAAACCATAGCCGGGATGGATTGCATCAACTCCTGTAAGTTCTGCGGCACTAATTATAGCAGGTATAGAGAGGTAACTTCTTGTTGGGGAAGCAGGACCAATACATACGGACTGGTCAGCAAATCTTATATGAAGAGAATTGGCGTCTATGTCAGAATATACGGCTACAGTTTCAATTCCAAGGTCTTTGCAAGCCCTTATGATTCGGATTGCAATTTCCCCCCTGTTCGCTATGAGAATCTTTTTAAACATTACTCAATGCAAATTGAAAAATTAACAATTAACAATTTAAAATGTCATTCCGAACTTGTTTCGGAATCTCAAAATAAGATGCTGAACCAAGTTCAGCATGACAGTCCTCTGTTAATTTTGCATTGCTAATTTTATATTTTGCATTTATATTTATGTTGGTTCTACTAAAAATAGTTCTTGACCAAATTCAACAGGTTGTTCATTCTCTACAAGGACTTTGACTATTTTGCCTGATGCGTCGGCTTCTATTTCATTCATTACCTTCATTGCTTCAATTGTACAAACTATTTTATCTGGTGTTACAGTATCTCCAACTTCTACATAGGGCGGGTCTCCCGGGGAAGGTGCAGAGAAAAAAGTTCCAACCATAGGGGCTTTGATAGGGATAAGGTTTTCTGTTTGTGGCTTTGGGATGGCTTCGGTAGTTTGTATCTCTTTTTTCACAGGCTGGACAGATGGAGTAAGTCTTTTTGTTATCCTGACACTTCTAAAGGGACCCCTTAACTCAAGTTCCTCAATGTTACTCTCTTCAACTGTTTTTATGAGTTTTTTAATAAATTTTAGTCTCATTATCCCTCCAGTTTATGATGAGTTATCAGTTAATTAACCAATTAAAAAATTATGTCAAGTTTTTATGGAAATAAAGTTTTTGCTTGACAAATTAAAAGAAAGGTGTAAAGGTGTAAAAGTAGAAAGGTTTAAAGGTTAAAAAAAGGAGATAGATAGAATTTTTAAGGTAAACAGCCCATAGTTAGTATCTTTGTATCTTAGTTTCTTGGTTTTTTACCAGGATACAAGGATACTAAGAAACCAAGAAACTAAAAGGGGCTGGATGCCTTTTTTTGTTTATGAACCAATAATCATGAACCTACTACTTCTTCTCATTAGTTTCTGGAACTTTGATTTCGGACTTAGTGAGAGAGTAAAGGTTAACTGGAAAGGAGGTTTTATCAGTTATATAAGCGAGAAACAAGGTGTGATTGTAAGTTTTGTGCCCAGATTCTTAACAGATTATCCTATTTATCTTCTCGGTAATGCGTTTAGTCAAGGATGGAAACTTAAAGTTGAGATTTATGCAAGAGAGAGAAGGGGAGGCATTATTCCAATAATAGATATTCCTGTGAAGTTTCCCAAGCCTATTGCGGGTATAATTGGTCAGGGGGGAAAACTTGATGTTTCGGGTAGTCAGGGAATAGAGTTTGGCGGAAGCCAGAGTTTTAGTAATAGGACAGGCACTGAGTTACAGAAACAGAGTTTTCTACCTGCTCTTGAGATGAAACAACACTTGGGAGTGAACCTGAAAGGGACTATTGGGGAAAAGATTCATGTATTTATTGACCACGATTCCGAGAGGGAATTTGACCTGGCAAATACAATAAGATTGCAATACAAAGGTTTTGAGGATGAGATAATCCAGGAAATCAATGCCGGCAATACTGATGTTTCTCTTCCAGGCACAAGACTTATAGGTGGAACAGGTTCACATAAAGGATTATTTGGTTTGAAGGCACTTGCAAAAGTAGGTCCCTGGGATATTACTGCTGTTGCGAGTAAGGAACAGGCGATGAGTGGTGAAAAGACACTTTCAGGAGGAGTAACTGTCACTGAAGACACAATATATAGTAACTATTTTGAAAAGAATAGATTTTTTTATGTGCATCCTATTACGAAGCTTCCTTTAGATGAGAGACCTGATTCTATAGTGGATTTAAGGATATTTATAAGTGATGAACAAGATAATCCAGAAGAGGGTGATAGAGAGGGAAAGGCTTTTGATATAAAGGGTGAATGGATAGAATTTAATGATTCAGTAGAGGCGTATTTTAAGGAGGTGTATGAAACCGAGTATTATATTTTTAATAAAGAGTCGTATGTATTGGAACTTAATTCTTCTCTTTATAAGGACTATATTCTGGGGGTAACATATAAGTTTTATAAGGATGGTGTTGAGGACAGTATTGGGAATGTACCATCTGACACGAGTGAAAATATAATATTACAGACATTAAAGAGAAGTGAGGGTTCAGATAAGGATACAGCATATGTTTCATGGGATTATCAATTGCGGAATATATACTGTATGGGAGGTGGCGAGAATATTGATGACGAGACTTTTGAGATGAAGGTGTATAAAATAAACAGAGGAGATGCTCAGGATGAGGAAACAGCAGAAGATGGAAGGACTTATCTTTACCATCTTGAAATGGAAACAGAGATAGGAGGGGTAAAACAGGTAGATATAAATCAGATTGACTTTGCCAGAGGACTTATTATATTTCCAGATGCCGAGCCTTTTGCAGGGCTTGCTGACCCTGATTCTGTTTATAATATACCAGACCCAAGACATTCTAATGTAACATCAAGTATAAAGTATTATATCTGGATTAAATATAAGGGGATAGAAAGGACGAAAAGTATTGGAGCAATGAATATTGTATCTGAGTCTGAGGAGGTAATACTTGAAGGAGTGGGGGGAAAAAGGAGCCTTGAGAGAGGTAAAGATTACACAATTGACTATGATTTTGGGAGCATTACATTTTTAATAGATTTAGCACCAACGGATAAGATTACCATCAGGTATCAGTATGTGCCATTTTTCAGGGCATCATCAAAGACCCTTGTGGGAGCAAGAATGAGTCGTAGTTTTTCAAATGGTGGAATTGGTGCCAGTTTTCTGTTTAATTCAGAGACTTCAATGGATAAACGTCCACAGGTTGGTGCTGAGCCGAGTCAGATTACACTTGCTGAGATTGATGGCAGTATAAAAACATCGCCAGGACTGATGACAAAATTAGTAGATAAGATACCGTTTGTAGAGACAGAGGCAAAATCTGTAATTAGTTTGAGTGGGGAGGCAGGAGTTTCATTGCCAAATCCCAATACAAGAAAATATGGATATATAGACGATATGGAATCTGCACGAAGTTCAGCGTCTTTAAGCCTAACACGACAGGCATGGTCATACGGGAGTGTTCCAAAGTATAAGGACGGTACAGATTATGACACTACAGATTTTGCTCAAGTTTTATGGTATAATCCTGAACATGGAGTAAGGGCCTGCAGTCTATACCCAAATTTGCCTGAGAATAAGAAGAATGACGAGGTAGTTGTTTTACAGTTAAAATTGCCTGATGATGATTGGAGACAGGGACAGGGAGAGATATACTGGTCCAGTCTGCTTGCCTGTCTTTCCAGGACAGGAGAAGATTACTCAGAAAAGGAATATATTGAATTATGGTTAAAGGGCGATGCGGGATTATTTCATATAGATATCGGCACAGATATACCAGAGGATGCACCACGGAGACGAAAAGATGGGAAGATTGTGGGGCTTGATGGTGAAATTAATACTGAGGATATTGTGATTAAAAATGGCAAGATTGATGCAGAGGTCGGTGAGGATAGAGGTCTTGATACATTAGCAGGTGAGGATAGTAAGTCTATTACGGGTGATGATGGGAATGATGATTACTACTATAAGTCGGGTTCTGGTGATTATTCAAAAGTGAATGGGACAGAAGGTAACCAGAAGCTTGATACTGAGGACTTGAATAGAGACGGATTTCTTAACAAGAAAACCAATTTTTTCAGTTATAGGGTTGATAGTCAGTATCTTGTTCCAACAGAGACGGGAAGTAGTTGGAAACTGTTCAGGATACCTTTAGAGAATGCTTTTGACACCACAGGGTCACCCAGTCTTAAGGATATTGTATATGCGCGTATCTGGGTAGATTCTATAACAGAGGGATTTTCTCTTGGTATTGCAAGAATGGATATTGTGGGGAATAAGTGGAGAAATAGAGGGATAGTACCGCCTGACTCAAATGCTGTATTTGAGATAAGCATTAAAAATAGTGAGGAGAATCCTGAGTATAGTTCTCCACCTATCAAGATTGAGCAGGACCAGTATGGAAGGAAGATGAGGGAAGGTGCACTTGTTTTAGAATATAAGAACCTTGCGGCAAAAAGTCGTGGTGTTGCCTATACGAGATATACAAGTAAAAAGAATTATATGCAGTATCGGAGATTAAATTTATTTGTGAAGAAATATGAGGGTGATGATGCAGAGTTTTTTATAAGATTTGGTGGAGATAGTCTAAATTATTATGAATATAGAGAAAAAACAAGTTCGGGATGGCAGGAAATTGCAATACCTCTTGATACAATTGTTCTTTTAAAGGATACAACAAGGTCTTACATGGTAGTGGATACAATTCCTGTCCGCCGCATAGCTATGGAAGGCGGGTCAGATACACTTCTGGATACACTACGGACTTTTGGTAATGGGTCTTATTTTGTTAAGGGCACTCCTTCACTTACGAATATTGGTTTAATTGAGATGGGGGTGAGAAATGGGACAGGATATGCCATATCAGGTGAGATATGGGTGGATGAGATTAGACTCACAGATATAAGAAAAGAGATAGGATATGCAGGGAGTTTTAGTATTAACACGAGTTTTGCTGACCTTTTAAGTTTAAATTTCAGTATGAATATTCGGAATCCATATTTCAAGAGTATCGCAACACAAAAAAATATAGCGACAGATGCAAGCAAGACTTGGAGTTTGGATGGAAGACTTGGTCTTAGTAAGTTTTTACCAGAAAATTGGGGATTCAGCCTCCCTGTGCGGATGAGTGTAGGCAGGTCATTTACCTATCCAAAGTATAGGCGCAATTCTGATGTAGTGCTTTCTGCTGAGCAATCTGAGGAGGAGAGGTCCGAGAGTTTTCGTAAGGGGGGTGGTATTTCATTTTCAAAGAAGAGGTCTAAAAATAAGTTTCTTAATCTTACCCTTGATAATATAAGTGGTGGTGCTTCGTATAGTGATAAGACTAACAATTTATATGACAGGCTTGATTCCACTGAGATTTATTCAGGTAACATTTCTTATGGCTATTCGCCCAGTCTTCCTGCATTAAGATTTAAGAAATTTGAGTTCAGATATTACCCGGAGAGTTTTAATATAAGGACGAATTATAATTACAATCTTACAAGGGGTTATACGAGAACTGATAGTGCATTTATACTTACGAGTGGAGGGGCGAGTATGAGAACATTGAGAACCAATGGTGGGTTCAGTTATAAACCAATAAAGTGGGTTTCAAGTTCCTATAGCATAAATATTGATAATGATTTGAATTATGAACAAGAGACATACAGAAAGGAGAGTATAAGTGCAAGTTTCTCACCTGATATATGGGATATTACATCCCAGAGTGTGAGTTATTCTTGCGGTTACATTGAGAATCATGGACTCGAGTTGATAGTAGATACAATGCATTACAGAAATATAAGTGCAAGTAATCAGATAAGTTTCAATTCCTCGTATAATATTGGAAGGGTTATAAAAATCTTCACAGGATTAAGAGGGAGGTCCAAAGATAAAGATGCAATAACAGGAAGTCCGAGATGGATTCTTATGAAGGTAGAAGAGTTTGCAAGCAAACTGTCAAAGCCTTCTTTCAGGTATTCAATAAGCAGAGGAACTAATTTTGTCGGTTTAGAAGATAGACCTGACTGGAGATATAGATATGGGATAGATATAGATGCTATTAATGTGAAGAGGAATACAGAGGTGTCAAATTACAGAGAAAATGTGAGCGAGTCAAGGTCGTTTTCTATATCAAGTGTAGGTATATCGTGGACTAATATTTCTATCAGTGGAGGTTATAGTAAAAGGTGGAATTTAAGTGGAGTGCGAGGTTCATTGGGTGAGCCTGTGGAGAGTGAGACAAAGCCAGAGATTTCTGTGCGCATTTCATCTATTGAGAGGTATCTAAAAGTGATGAAGTTTATTAAGGGACTTGATTTTTCTGGCAATTTTTCAAGGGATATTAATAAACGGGAGAGTAGCCAAAGTGAGAATATGAATATGAGTCCTGGTTTTCAGATAAAACTGCCAAGGGATGTAGGATTAAATCTTACAGGTTCTATTGGGATTACAAGAGATGAGAGTTATTCTGCTGATGTGACGACGACTAACACCGGGATAAGGCAAGATTATACGCTTAGTAGTAGTTATTCATTCAGGGCACCTGAGGGGATAAAGTTGCCCTTATTAAGAAGACTTAAGTTTTCAAGTAATTTAGATGTTTCTATTTCCGGGACTTATGGTTTAGAAGAGAAAAAGAGAGAAGGAGAGCTGACTGAGAGTAGGATAAATTACTCCATAGCTCCTCGTGCAAGTTATAATTTTTCTTCAGCGATTTCAGGTGGAGCAACGATGAATTTTTCAAGGTCATATGATAGGACAACTGGCATTAACACCGGAAATGTAGGAGTACGGATTAATGCAGAGTTTAAGTTTTGAGGCGAAGATTTTTTCTTGACAGAAAGACAGTAGAAGGCACAAGATGTCATTGCGAGGAGCGAGGCGACCTTGCAATGACAGGTAAAGGATTCAGAATGACAAGTGAATGACTGCCGACATAGCTCAGGGGTAGAGCAGGGGTTTTGTAAACCCCAGGTCGGGGGTTCGAATCCCTCTGTCGGCTTGAAAGACAGTTAATAGTTAATGGTTCATAGTTCATAGATAAAATATCCAATAACTATGAACTAATAACCAACAACCGATTTTATGGAGAGGTACCCGAGTGGACAAAGGGGGCAGACTGTAAATCTGTTGGTGTATGCCTACGAAGGTTCGAATCCTTCCCTCTCCAATTATAAAAGTTTAAAATTCAAAGTGAAAAATGCAAAATCACAAATCGTGTAAAAGGTAAAGTGCAAAAGTTAAAACTAAAATCTACAATTAAAAACTCAGAGTTTTTACTTTTTAGTTGTAATTTTGAACTTTGAGATTTGAGTTTTGCATTAATTACGGTATGTAATTTTGATATTTAATTTTTGATATTTGAATTTAGATATGCGGAGGTAACTCAATTGGTAGAGTATCGGCCTTCCAAGCCGAGGGTTGTGGGTTCAAATCCCATCCTCCGCTGAGTTCAGTTGATTGGAGAATTAGGAATCACATACGACCGCTCCATAGAGAGATTTATTAAGACATACCAGAAAAGAAAATAGAGCTGGACTATAGTGTTTTTACATATTTTTTTCTTGACAGAAGATGTAGGATATAAGAAGATAAAATGCAAAAAAAGGAGGGGAAATATAGAAAAATAGAGGTAATCTTACCAAAAAGTTCTTGAAATCCCCGAAAAAACTTGACAAATAATTTTTTGGTAGTAAAATAAAAATTTTGTATAGTTATAGAGATAATTGCCGTTGTTGTTCAGTAGTAAGGGGTTACGAACTTTCGTGCCTGGGTGGCTCAGTGGTAGAGCACCTCCTTGGTAAGGAGGTGGTCGTGGGTTCAATTCCCACCCCAGGCTTATAAAGCAGTGAATAGGGATAAGTGATTAGTGGTAAGTGTGGGGGTTGATGGTTTCACTAAGCACTAACCGCTAAGCACTGAAGTTTATGAGGGTGATAATAACATTGGCATGTTCGGTGTGTAAGAGGTATAATTATACAACAACGAAGAATAAGACTAAACATTCCGGGATGGTTGAGTATAAAAAATTCTGTAGATGGTGCAGGAAATATACAGTGCATAAGGAGACGAAATAATAGGCCTGTAGCTCTAATTGGATAGAGCATCGGACTCCAAATCCGGGGGTTGGGGGTTCGAATCCTCCCAGGCCTGGAATTAAATAAAATATCAAAAATCAAAATGTAAAAATATGGATAAGATAAGAACATTATTAAATGAGATGAGGATAGAGCTTTTAAAAGTTTCCTGGCCCAAGAAAGAAGAACTTATAGGATCTACCTGGGTTGTGCTTGTTGGAACTGTAATTCTTGCGATAGTGATAGGAATTATAGATATTATATTCACACATATGATGGGAGGGATAATAAGGTAAATGAAAAGCGAAACGACCCACAAAAGTGGGTGCCCCGAAGTTAAAAGTGGAGAGGAAGTGGTAAATGGAAAGAAGAAATGGTTTATTGTGCATGTGCTTTCAGGATATGAGAAGAAGTTGGCGCAGATAATTAAACAGAGATGTATGGCAGAAGGCCTGGGAGATAAAATAGATGAAGTTGTTATACCTACGAAAACAGTTTCAAAACTGGGAAAGAAAGGGAAAATTAGTGTAGAGAAAAAACTTTACCCCGGCTATATAGCAGTTTGCATGGAGCCTGAGGAAGAGATGCTTAATCTTATATCAAGGATGCATGGGGTGATGAGTTTTGGAGATAAGGGTAGAATTCCTCAAATTTTAGGTGAGGAAGAGAGCGAGAGAATGCGGGGTATTACTACAGGTGCAGAAACAAAGGATGCAGAGAGTAAGTTTACGAAGGGGACAAGTGTCAAGGTAATTGATGGTCCATTTGCAGAATTTAGCGGTATAATTGAAGAAGTGGTACCTGAAAAAGAGAGGGTAAAAGTGATGGTAACAATTTTCGGAAGGCAAACTCCGGTAGAACTTAGTTTTTTTCAGATAGAAGTGATGTAAAATTATGGCAAAGAAGGTTAAAGCAAAGGTAAAGATTTATCTGCCTGGTGGTGGTGCTAATCCTGGTCCCCCTGTTGCTACGAGTCTTGGGCAGTTTGGTGTAAGTATAGTTTCGTTTTGCAAGATGTTTAACGAGAGGACCAAGGGCAAGGAAGAATTTATCATTCCTGTTATAATTACAATATATGAGGATAAGAGTTTTAATTTAGAGTTTAAATCACCTCCGGCCTCGATGCTTATTAAGAAAGCAGCAGGAATAGCTAAGGCATCGGGTGAGCCGAATAAGGTTAAGGTTGGTAAAATTAGAAAGAAGGATTTGGAAGAAATTGCAAAATTAAAGATGGAAGACCTTAATGCATATAGTATGGAGAGTGCAGTAAAGATAATAGAGGGAACTGCAAAAAATATGGGAGTAGAGATAGAATAAAAAATCAAAAATTAAAATGCAGAATGCAAAAATACAGATTAAAATTCAAGAATTTTGATATTTAATTTTTAATATTTAATTTTAATATGAGTAAAAGGTCAAAGAGGTATAAAGAGATTAAAGGTAAGATAGAAGATAAAAGTTATAGTATTGAAGAAGCTGTTAGTTTATTAAAGGATATGGCCAATAGCAAGATTGATGAGACAGTTGAGGTTTCTGTAAGATTGGGAGTAGATACTAAGAAGTCTGACCAGATGGTACGGGGTAGTGTTTCTCTTCCTCATGGGACAGGTAAGGAAAAAAAGGTGCTTGTTCTGACATCAGGGTTAAAAGAGGAGGAGGCAAAAGAGGTGGGAGTTGATTTTATTGGTGGGGATGAGTATATTGAGAAGATACAAAAAGGTTGGACTGAGTTTGATGTGTGTGTAGCTACACCGGAGATAATGCCGAAAGTAGCGAAGTTGGGGAAGATACTTGGACCAAGGGGACTTATGCCTAATCCCAAGACAGGGACGGTAACTGAGGATGTTAAGAAAGCAGTAAAAGAGATAAAGAAAGGGAAGATAAATTTTAGAGTTGATAAGACAGGATGTGTGCATTGTGCAGTTGGGAAGGTTTCATTTAAAGAGAAACAGTTATGTGAGAATATAAATTGTTTTTTGGGGGAAGTGCGCAAGGTGAAGCCTGCGCAAGCTAAAGGTACTTATATGAAGAGTATGTTTGTCACATCTACGATGTCGCCGGGAATAAGGATAATGGAACTATCAAAAACCTAAACACCTAAATGCCTAAACACCTAAATTTTAGGTATTTTGGATTTTTGGACTTTTAGGTATTTGCTGTATTATGAATAAGGGTGAGAAAAAGGGATTGGTAGAGGATTTAAAAGAGAGATTTAAGGATAAAGAATGGCTTTATCTGGTAGATTTTACAAGTTTGAATGCTGGAGATATGGACCTTTTGAGAACTAAAGCAAGAAACGGCTCACTTTGTGTTCAAATTGTGAAAAATAGATTGCTTAACCTGGGATTAGAAGGTTCTAAATTCGGGGAACTCCAGAGATTTTTAAAGGGTCGGACAGGAGTGTTGTTAGGGGCTGACCCGATTGAGGGTGCGAAAATTCTTGCTGATTTCAAGGGGAAAAAGATAGGTTTAAAAATAAAAGGTGGATTCATTGAAGGAAAGATTTATAGCGGAGAAGAGATTGAAAAGATTGCTCGTATACCTTCAAGGGAAGAATTATTGGCGAAGACAGTGTCTGTCTTGAATTCGCCTGTTCAGAATCTTGTGAGTCTGCTTGGAAACATTATTGGTAGGTTTATAAATGTAATATCAAAAATCAAAACGCAAAATGCAAGGGGGGAAAATGGCTGAGAAAACAATTAAAAAGAAGAAAATCTCTGCCTCAAAAGAGATGCCCAATAATCAGGGGAAGGTTATGGAGTTGATTGAGAAGATGTCGGTATTGGAATTGTCTGAACTTGTTCATAGCCTTGAGGAGAAATTTGGGGTAACAGCGGCACAACAGGTAGTGGCGGCTCCACAAGCTCAAGTGGTAGAGGAAAAGCCTGAGGAAGAGAAGACTGAATTTGATTGTATCCTCACGGGTTTTGGTGATAATAAGATAAGAGTCATAAAGTTAGTACGTGAGATTACAGAGATTGGTCTTAAGGAATCAAAGGAGCTTGTAGATAATGCACCTAAACCGATAAAAGAAAAAATATCAAGGGAAGAAGCAGAAGAGATAAAAAAGAAGATAGAAGCAACAGGCGGGACAGCGGAGATAAAATAAGTTCATAGTTCATGGTTGATGGATAAGGTAATTGATAACTATGAACCAATAACTATGAACTAATAACTAACTGTGAAGATAAGGGATTATGGGAAAGGTAAGGCCTTGATGGCCATGCCGGATCCAATAGGGATTCAGACTGACTCGTTTAATGCATTTTTGCAAAAGGATGTCCCGGCCAAGAAGAGAGAGAATAGGGGGCTTGAAGGGGTGTTCAGAGAAGTTTTTCCGGTGGAAAATTCATATAAAAGATATAGATTGGAATATGTGAGTTACTCAATTGGAGAACCAAAATGTGGTTACTTGGAGGCTGCAAGGAAAGGGATTACATACGGTGCGGCATTGAGAGTCCGATTCAGATTGATTACCCTTGAGAGAAATTCTAAAATGGGGAGTGCCGTGCCCACCGGCAGGCAAGAAGTAACACGGTTGCCCAAGGATATTATTGAACAAGAGGTTTATCTTGGGGAATTGCCGATGATGACCGAAAGGGGGACATTTGTAATAAGTGGTGTGGAAAGGGTAGTGGTGAGTCAGTTCAGGATGGCTCCCGGAATTAGTTTCAAGGAGAAAATACATCCTGGAGGGAAAAGAATATTTTCCGCAGAGATTGTTCCTGAGAGGGGTCCATGGATTGAGATGAAAATAAGTGTAGGTGGATTAGTACAGGTAAATCTTGATAAAAAACATACTTTTCTTGCCACTACATTACTAAAGACACTTGGTTATGTGAGTAATGAGGATATATTAGGACTTTTTTCAGGGAGAGAAAAAGTTAATTTGAAGAAGGGAACGGGAAGAATAATTGCGAGAGATGTTAGAGCGAGAGAAGATAAAAAGACGGTGTATGTGAAAGCAGGGACGACTCTGAATGAGGAGACTATTTCCTCTCTTAAGGGGTTGGATATAAAGGAAGTTGAAGTTCTTAAAGATGAGATTCCGTTTATTGTAGAGACACTGAATAAGGATAAGATAGAGACGGAAGAAGAGGCAATTAAAAGGATATATACACTAATAAGAGGAACACCCCCACAGGATGTTGGGATGGCAAAGATGTTTTTTAAAAATACCTATCTTTCAGAGAAGAGGTATCACTTAGGGAAAGTAGGGAGATATAAATTAAATAAGAAATTTGGAAGCGGGGATATGAAAGAAAATCAAGCTGCGACACTTAAACCGGAAGATTTCGTT